>JAIIWC010000068.1 GCA_022745215.1 Collinsella sp.
GAAGCTAAGCCCCATCGCGCCGAGAGTACTGCGGGGCCAGCCCGTGGGAGGCCAGGGCGCCGCTGACCGGTGGACGGCACCGAGCCGTCATCGAAACTGAAGAAGGGGGAGGCCTCGCGGCCTCCCCCTTTTTTTGCGTTTACGGGCTTTTGTCTCACATAGTAGCTGTGTTTTATAACCCTCGTTTGTCGCATCTTCTGTGAACGGGCTACAATAACTTAGTCTGTGCGATATGGAGGTGAACATGGCTGAAGCTGGTATCGGCGTTGATATCGTCGAGATTTCCCGTATGAAATCAATTCTTGAAAAGACGCCGTCGTTTGCTCGGCGTGTGTTTACCGAAGAAGAGCGTGCGTATTGTGATGCATCATCGCGTCCCGCTGCTCACTATGCCAGCCGCTTTGCTTCGCGCGAGGCGGTACTTAAAGCTCTCGGCACGGGTTTTAGTCAAGGCGTGGGTCGCAAGGATGTTTCGGTAACGCGTGATAAACTCGGCAAACCGAAGGCTCTGCTTTCTGGTCGTGCTCTCGAAATCGCCCAGGATTTGGGTGTTGTCGAGGTCGCTCTTTCTATTACCCTTACGGGTGACTTGGCTGTCGCTAATGCCATTGCAATCACCGAGGATGCTCGACCTAAGCCTAAGGAAGAAAAGGTGAGCAACAAGAAACGCGTTGCGCAGACATTTAAAGAGGCTCGCTCTGTTTTAGATGAGCTTGAGCAGCTGCAGAATTCAGCATTGACGGAGCACTTGGGCGATGCTTCGCAAGATACGCTAGGAGCATAGATGAAACCGGTTTTGAGTACCGAAGAAGTCGTTCGTCTCGAGGATATCATCGAACGCGAAGGGACTTCGAAGGCCGAGCTTATGGAGCTAGCGGGTGAGTTTGCCGCCAACGAGGTCTTGAAGCTCAATCCCGATCGGGTTCTCGTTCTGGTCGGTTTTGGTAATAATGGCGGCGACGGTTGGGTTGCCGCCGATATCTTGAGCCACAAGGGTGTGGACGTGGATATCGTTTCTCCGGTTGAGCCGGATGAGATTCCTGCTGCTCTGGCACGTCATGTTGCTCGTCGAACTGCCGGCCGCGATGTGCACGTTTGCGTCGGCCCCTCGCGTGATGAACTCGAGGTTTTGATCGATAAGGCCGATGTTGTTGTCGATGCCATTTTTGGTACCGGTTTCCACGGGAATCTGCGTGCGCCGTTCTCCATTTGGATTCCTACGGTCAATGAATGCGCCGATTGTGTCGTATCCATTGATGTCCCCTCGGGCCTGAATGCAGAGACGGGCGTTGTTGATGACGACTGCATTCGTGCCGAGCGCACGGTGACGATGATTGCGCCCAAGATTGGTCTGTATAGCGCTGATGGTCCTGAGTATGCTGGCGATTTGATCTGCGGCAATCTTTACGACCGTCTTGACGAGGTCATCGATGATGTCGACCACGCCGCCGAGATTGTCGAGCCCGGTGACTTAGTTGATTACTTTGCTCCGCTACCATCGAATATCGATAAGTATTCCCGTGGCTCCGTGCTTATTGTCGCCGGATCTGCGCAATATCCTGGTGCTGCCATTATGGCGGCCAAGTCTGCAGCTCGCGCGGGTGCTGGTTACGTGGCAGTCGCGGCTCCTGACGCCTGCGCCAATCTCATTCGCATGGCACTTCCTTCGATTCCGGTCTTTGCTATTCCGTCTGATTCCCGCGGCTCCTTTGGCGCCGCTGCGCGCATGACGGTGTGCGAGATCGCAAAGAAGTACAGCTGCGTGCTGTGCGGTCCCGGTATGACGACGTCTGCCGGCGCTATGCAGGTGGTTTCGGGCTTGCTCGAGCTTGATGTACCGCTAATTTTGGACGCCGATGCACTCAACTGCCTTGCTAAGATTGCCATTGACGGTATTGATAGTAACCCCGAGATGTATCGCCGCGAGCAGCCGTTGGTTATGACGCCGCACTATCGTGAGCTTTCGCGCCTGGTTGCCGGTGACGAGGTGAACGACCTTGGTACCGCGATTGCGGCCGCGCAGAAGGTTGTCTGGGCTGCAGGCTCCGACAATCTGGTGGTCATAGCCAAGGGGCCGACGACGGCTATCTGTGGCGTTGAGCGCGTGCTGCTGCCACTCTCGGGTCCGGCTTCTCTGGCAACTGCCGGTTCTGGTGATGTTCTCGCGGGTATTTTGGCCGGCACGCTTGCCACCATGCGCGACGAGATGGATCGTTGGGAGCTGCTGTATTCGTACGCCGTCGCACTTCACAGCTACGCCGGTTTTGCCGCGGCGACGGAGTATGGTGAGAAGAGCGTTATCGCGACCGATCTTATCGACTTGATCGGTCCTGCCATGGAGCTGGCGGCAAAGGATGCGCTCGAAGATCTGGGAATCATGGACGAAGGGTCGGATGACTAATCATGAATAAAGCCGATTTGACGCGCTGGTCCTGGGTCGAGATCGACCGCGGGGCGCTCCGTCGCAACACGAGGGCCTATAAGAACTTGTTGAATCCGCGTCAGCGCCTGTGCTGCGTGGTCAAGGCCGATGCTTATGGTCATGGAGCTGTTGAGTGTGCCAAGATCATGTATTCGGCCGGTGCCGACATGTTTGCCGTGGCGACGGTTAACGAGGGCGTTGGGCTCCGTCAGGGCGGGATTACTAAGCCCGTCCTGATTCTAAGCGAGCCGCCTATCGAGGCTATTCCTGCATTGCTCGAATTCGATATCATGCCCTCGGTCTATACGTCCGATTTTGCTCTTGCGTATGGCGAATGCGCCGTCGCGGCGGGCAAGGTGGGCAAGTACCATCTTGCCATCGAGACGGGCATGAACCGCATTGGCGTACATTACACGCAGGTGATCGACTTTGTCCGCGGCATCAGCTTCCATCGCGGTATTCAGTGCGACGGCGTATTTACGCACTTTGCCACGGCCGATGAACCTTCGGGTTGGGACTACAAGCTGCAGTGCCAGCGTTTTACCGAGGCCGTTCAGGCCATTAAGGACGCAGGTTTTGAATGCGGTATCGTGCATTGTGCCAATACGCCATCCTCGATGCTCGATTCTTCAATGCACTTTGACATGATTCGTGCCGGCATCGGTTTGTATGGTCTGCAGCCATGTGAGCTGAGTGGTCGCGTGATGCAGCTTGATCCCGTCATGAGCGTCCACGCGCGTGTGACGCGCGTGGCGCATCCTGCGATGGGCGAGGGCGTGGGCTACGGCTTTACCTACCGCGTACCGCGCACGCGCGTTCAGATCTGCACCCTTCCGATCGGTTATGCCGATGGCCTTTCGCGTACGCTTTCCAATCGTATGGACGTGCTGTATCGCGGCGAGCGTGTGCGTCAGGTGGGCAATATCTGCATGGACCAGTTTATGGTCGCCATTCAGTCCAACCCGGCGCATGAGATTCCCGAGGCCGAGTATGGTGACGAGATGATCATTGTCGGCCGCGATGGAGATGCCGAGATTACCATGGACGAGATGGCGCGCCTACGCGGCACGATTAACTACGAGGTCGCTTGCGGCTTTGGTATGCGTCTCGATAAAGTCTACGTGTAGGAGTCGCTATGGGCGTCATGCACATTCCCGGCCATAGCCATCAGGCGCCGCGTGAGGTCGCACTCGAGGAGATCGAGGCCGTTCTGGGCGAGTGTCACCTTTGCCAGCTTTACCAGTCGCGCCACAACATCGTGTTTGGCGTGGGAAACCCCCGCGCTCGCGTGATGTTTATTGGCGAGGCGCCGGGCCGTAATGAGGATTTGCAGGGCGAGCCCTTTGTGGGGGCGGCAGGCGAGGACCTCAACGGCATTTTGTCGCTGGCGGGGCTCAAACGCGAAGACGTCTACATTGCCAACGTGCTTAAGTGCCGCCCGCCGGGAAACCGCAATCCGCGCCCCGAGGAAGTGCTGGCTTGCTCACCGTTTTTGCGCGAGCAGATTCGAAGCATCTGGCCCGATATCATCGTGACGCTCGGCAACCCCGCAACGCACTTTGTGCTCAAGACCGAGATCGGCATTACCAAGCTGCGCGGCAGGTTCCATCAGATGGGACACTTTGTGGTGATGCCCACTTTCCATCCGGCAGCAGCGCTACGCAATCCAGCGTGGCAGGAGCTGCTGGAGGAAGACTTTAAGATGCTGGGCGACTATCTGGGGCGACATCCCGCACCAGAGGACGCCTCGGAATAATAAGGAGCATATATGTCCCTGGAGCGCCTGGGGGTAGGTACTTACAAAACGACTTGCGCTGCCGATACGGAGTACTTTGGCGAGCTAATTGCACCGTGCCTTGAGGACGGAGATGTGCTCATCCTGACCGGTGGCCTGGGAGTGGGCAAAACTCACTTTACCAAGGGCGTCTCGCGCGGGCTGGGCGATGGGCATATGGTTACGAGTCCTACGTTTGCGCTCATGGCCGTTCATGATCAAGGTCGTATTCCGCTGTTTCACTTTGATCTATACCGCCTGGAGCATGCCTACGAGCTCGAGGATACGGGCATTTTCGATGTGCTGGGCTATGAGGGTGCTTGCCTGCTGGAATGGGGCGAACAATTCCAGGACGAGCTGACGGATGAGTATCTTTCGGTGACGCTCAAGCGTGATGAGGGCGACAGCGATGTGCGAACGATAACGCTCGAGGCGCACGGTGACCGCGCAATGGAGCTTTCCCATTTGATTGATAAGGCTGTACAAGATGAGCTTGCATAACGACAACGCGCTGGTGGTGGCGCTCGATACCTCGACCGACATGCTTGCCTGCGCGGCAAGCTGGATTGATGGGCAGACGGGCGAGACGAAGCTCGTGAGTGGCGACCACATGTGTCGCCGTCACGCCAACGTTGAGCTCGTGAATACCGTTGATGGCGTGCTGGCTCAAGCCGGTCTGGATCGCAGCGATGTTGGTTGCTATGTGGTCGGCCGCGGCCCGGGGTCCTTTACGGGTGTGCGCATCGGCATCTCCACTGCCAAGGGCCTCGCGCGCGGTGCCAATGTTCCGCTGCTGGGCGTGTCGACGCTCGACGCTTGCGCTTGGACGGCGTGGAAGGCTGGCGTGCGCGGCAAGCTTGGTATCTTGGCCGATGCTATGCGCGGTGAGGTATATCCGGCGCTGTATATGCTGGTCGATGAGGGTCCCGAGCGTCAATTTGAGCGCGAACACGTGGTCAAGGCCGCCGTGGCGCTCGATGAGTGGCGCCGAGCAGCGGACTGGGACCAGGTTCAGCTGACCGGTGACGGTCTCGTGCGCTATGGCAAGCTGCTGGGTGAGGACGAGACCGCCCGCTGCGTGGAGCGCGACCTGTGGTGGCCTTCGGGCGAGGGCTTGCTGCTCGCGCACGCTGCGGGTGACGGCGATCCGGCTCGCGTCCTGCCGATTTACACGCGCCTTTCGGATGCCGAGGAAAATGAGCGCAAGCGTCTTGGTCTTGCCGAGAGTGCGCAGAGCGAAATTACGGGCGTTGCCGATGAGCTCGCCGGTCGTCATCTGCAGTTCCGTCCCATGGGCGCGGCGGATGCCGAGGGCGCGAGCGCGCTAGAGGCTGCCTGCTTTGAAGGTGCCGGACACAAGGCATGGACGCCGGGCATGTTCCTGTCCGAACTGGGCGAGGACGTCGCTGCGCCGCGTAGTTGGTGGGTGGCACACGACGACGGCAAGCTGCTGGGCCTTGCCGGCGGTATGGTCGTGGACGGTGATGTGCAGATTCTGGATGTCGCCGTCGACCCGGCACATCGCCGTGAGGGCATTGCCCGCAAGCTGCTGTCGCATGTGAGCTATGATGCCCAGATGCTCGGCTGCACCACGGCTTCGCTCGAGGTCGAGGACGGCAACGAGGGAGCGATCGCGCTTTATAACGCTCTGGGCTTTACCGAGGCAGGACGGCGCCGCGGCTACTATGGTGCCGGCAAGGATGCCATCGTCATGACGGCTCCGCTGCCCCTGGTGCTTCCGGTCGACAATGCCTCGCCCGAGCCGACGGCGGCAGAGCAGCGCGTATGGCCGCTGCCTGCGCCTGGGCGCTCTGCCGAGGAACGTGTCGAGATTGAGCGTCGCCGCCTAGTGCTCGCTATCGAGAGCTCCTGCGACGAGACGGCCGTGGCGATTATCGATGCGGATGGCAATATGCTGGCCAACCAGGTGTCGACGCAGATTGATTTTCATGCACGCTTTGGCGGCGTGGTGCCCGAGATCGCCTCGCGCAAGCACGTCGAGGTGATTGTGAGTGTCGTGGATGCGGCACTCGAGGACGCCGCAGCGTCGCTGGGCCTTACGGGCGGAGCCATTACACCAAGTGAGCTTGCCGCCGTGGGCGTGACACAGGGTCCGGGCCTGGTGGGCGCCCTGGTGGTGGGCGTCGCCTTTGCCAAGGGCTTTGCGTACGCTGCCGGCAAGCCGCTCGTGTGCGTCAATCATCTGGAGGGCCACCTGTTTGCCAACCTGTTGGCGCAGCCCGACCTCAAGCCCCCGTTTATCTTTACGCTTGTCTCGGGCGGGCACACCATGCTCGTGCACGTGAAGGCATGGGGCGACTACGAGGTACTTGGTGAGACGCTCGACGATGCTGTGGGCGAGGCCTTCGACAAGGTAGCCAAGGCGTTGGGTCTGGGCTATCCCGGTGGCCCCATCATCTCCAAGCTGGCCGAGACGGGCAATCCCCGCGCGATCGATTTTCCTCGCGCGCTTAACAGCAGGGGGGACTATCGCTTCTCGCTTTCGGGCCTCAAGACGGCGGTGACGCTCTACATCGAGCAGGAGACCAAGGCCGGGCGCACGATTCACCTGCCCGATCTGGCGGCTTCGTTTGAGGCAGCCGTCTTTGACGTTCAGTACAAGAAGGCCAAGAACGCGCTGCATGCCACCGGATGCAAGGAATACTGCATCGGCGGCGGCGTCTCGGCTAATCCGCATCTGCGCGAGATGATGATCAAGAAGCTTGGGCGTCAGGGGATCCGCGTAACGGTGCCACCGCTTTCGGCGTGCACCGATAACGCAGCCATGATCGCGGAGGTTGCCCGCCGTAAATTCGACCGAGGAGAAATCTCGCCGTTCGACGTCGACGCCGATCCAAACATGACGCTGTAGCTGGTACGGCGCGGTCCCCGGACGGAGGGGCCGGATATAAGGTTTCCTGCTCTACAGTCCTGCGCAAGACGAAGGCCACATTAAGTGGCCTTCTTTGCGTGCGGAACTCGCGATAAACCTTATATCCGGCCCCTCCGTCCGGGGACCTTTCTGTATCGATATAGCTTCTGAGCTGGTTTGGCGTCGACAACGTCCGGCAAGGTTAGCCAGCTGCGTCGAATTTCCGGCGTGCTTTAGCTGAAAGAAAAAGATGGTGTGCGGAGCTTTGCTCCGCACATTTGGGATGGGAGCTCCTCGGGGGCGGGGCGGGCGCCTGCCGCCATATATGAACTTTATCGCGAGTTCCGCACGAACAGGAGGCCACTTAATG
>JAIIWC010000014.1 GCA_022745215.1 Collinsella sp.
CTACAGTCCTGCTCACGACGGAGGCCACATTAAGTGGCCTCCTGTTCGTGCGGAACTCGCGATAAACTTCATCCGTGCCCGCCCTCGCGGGGAACCGGCGGGATAGACGGGTTCAGATGGGGCTTTGATGCATGGGTGGTCTGTTGTTGTGCAAATGGGTATCATACTGAAGTTATTGCATTGACTCTGTGATGCATGTTTGTACGTTCCCGGCGGTCGGTTTGCCAGAAGCGCCCCGTCGGTTGTTCCAGACCCGTTTCGAAGAAAGGAAACCACACTAACCTATGGCAGCTAAAAAATCATCTCCCTTGAAGATCATCCCGCTCGGCGGTCTTGACGGCATCGGCAAGAACATGACGGTCTTCGAGTGCGGCGACGACATGGTGCTCGTCGACGCCGGTCTTATGTTCCCGGATGACTCCCAGCCTGGTATCGACCTGGTGCTTCCCGACTACACCTATGTTCTGGAGAACGAGGAGAAGCTCCGCGGTATCATCGTCACTCACGGCCACGAGGACCACACCGGTTCGCTTCCGTACCTGCTGCAGGACCTCAACAACAAGGTGCCCATCTTCTCGAGCAAGCTGACGCTCGGTTTTATCGAGGGCAAGCTCTCCGAGTTCCGCATCCGCGCGCCTAAGTTCCGCGAGGTCAAGGGCGGCAGCCATGTCAACCTCGGCGGCATCTCGCTCGACTTCTTCTCGATGACGCACTCCATCCCGGGCGCTCTGGGCGTGTTCATCCGCACCAATCAAGGCACCGTTATGCACACCGGCGACTTTAAGCTCGACCAGACGCCCATCGATGGCGTCACGCCCGACTATGCCGCTATCAGCCGCTTTGCCAAGCAGGGCATCGACCTGCTGCTTTCCGACTCCACCAATGCCACGGTTCCCGGCTTTACCAAGTCCGAGGCCGAGGTTGGTCCCAACCTGCTGCACGCCATCAAGAACGCCCCGGGTCGCGTGTTCGTCGCATCGTTCTCGAGCCACATCCATCGTTTGCAGCAGATCTGCGATGCCGCCCGCAAGTGCGGCCGTAAGGTCGTTGTGACCGGTCGCTCCATGCTCACGAACACCCGCGTGGCGCGCGAGCTCGGTTATCTCAACATCGATGATGCCGATATCATCGATGCCTTCGATATTGATAATCTTCCTGACGACAAGATCGTCGTCATGTGCACTGGTTCGCAGGGCGAGCCGCTGTCGGCCCTGTCCCGCATGGCCAATGGCGAGCACAAGACGCTCTCCATCCACGAGGGCGATACCGTTATCCTCTCGGCAACTCCCGTTCCTGGCAACGAGAAGGCCGTCCAGCAGGTCGTCAACAGCCTGGCCAAGCTCGGCTGCGACGTGTGGGATAAGAACCGCGCTCTCGTCCATGTCTCGGGTCACGGTAGCCAGGAGGAGCTCAAGCTCCTGATGGCCATGGCCAAGCCCACGTACTTTATGCCGGTTCACGGTGAGGCCGTGCATCTGCGCGCCCATGCCCAGCTGGCCCGCAAGATGGGCATCAAGGACGATCATATCTTTATCCTCGATAACGGCGACACGCTCGAGATGCGCGGTGGTATCGTCAAGCGCGGTACGCCCGTCGAGTCCGGTGTCGTTTACGTCGACGGCCTGCGTATCGGCGATACCGACCCCATCGTCCTGCGCGATCGCCAGAAGCTCGCCAACGACGGTATGGTCACGGCCGTTGCCATCGTCTCCCTCAAACACAAGAAGATCGAGGCCATCGAGTTCTCGGGCCGCGGCGTCTCGTTTGCCATCGACGACCAGTTCTCCGAGGATGCCTCCGCGTCCATTATGAAGACGATCGAGAAGGGTAAGTTTAGCTTTACCAGCAGCGGTTCCGATGCCATTCGCAAGGCCGTGCGCGATTCGCTCTCTAACTTTATCTGGAGCCGTACGCGCACCCGTCCGATGATCATCCCGGTCGTCATGGAGGTTTAGTTTGGCGCGCGGATCTGCACAAAACGCCAAAGGCAATAAGGCCAATAACCAACCGGCATCTGCTAAGGGTGCCGGTTCCCATCTGCGTGCCAATAAGGGCCACGAGTCCGAGTTCGATGAGTTTGAGCCCTTGGTGGAGCCCTCGGCCAACCGCGATATCGCCGGCGTGGTCATCGCCGTTTTGGCGATTGCGTCCTTCATTGCCGTGATCTCTCCGGCGACTGCACCCGTTACGGCTGCGGTTGCCGGTTTCTACCACCTGGGCTTTGGTCTGGGCGCCTACGTGCTGCCGATCGTCATTTTGCTGTTTGCCGCCACGCTCTTTTTAGGTGAGGACTCGCCGCTCAACGCGCGCTCCGTTGCGGGCGGTGCCGTGGTCTTTATCGCTGTCGTCTCCATTCTCTCGCTGATGGTGCCGGGCACGAGCGATTCGTGCGACCTTATGTTTACGCCGCAGAACCTTTCCGTGTCGGGCGGCTACATTGGTGCCTTTATCGCAAGTGCCTTGCAAAATGCCCTGGGTAAACCTATCGCCATGGTTGTCTTGCTGGGGCTTGTCGTCGTTGGTTTGGTCATTATCGGCTTTTCGGTGGGTGGCGTTTTGCGCTCCGCACGCGATCGCGCTGCCGATTTTGCCGAGCGTCGACGTGCCGATGTCAATGCGAGCCCGTGGGGCGATGAAGAGGCCCTGTCTGTTCCCGGCGTCGCTCGTCCGCACCTGAGCATTCTGCGCCAGAAGGGGACTGACGCCGCGGTGACCACGGTCATGGGTGGCGATGTCGACCCGGCTTTGGATGATGACGAGGACGATGACCCGTTTGTCGACGTATCCGAGTCGGTTGAAGCCGAGTGGGCCAAGACCACGCTGTTGCCGCGCCGCCATGCCAAGAAGGGCAAGTCTGCGCCTAAGCTCAATACGAGTGAGCCCGACCCGTCTTGGTCCGATAGCGAGATTGAGCTCACCGAGGGCGATGACGAGGACGACGAGGCTCCGATTGAGACCGCCAAGACAACCTTGCTGCCGCGTCGCCACGCCAAGCGCGGGCAGGTCACTGGACAGCTTTCGATGGAGGACGATCCGGACAAGGTTGACGAGTCCGAGCCGCCGTTTGCCGTGAACCCCGTCTCGGCCGCACCTCAGATTCCCGACTTCTTAAAGCATCCCAAGGTTGCCGATGCGCCTGCCACGAGTGCTGTCGAATCGGCTGCGGCTCGTGATGGGGGAGCGGACGGCGGCGCCGCAGATAACGAGGGCGAAGAAGAGGACGGCCTCAAGCTTCCGCCGCTCGAAATCCTACATGCCAACCCGCAGTCGGCTTCTGCCGCGTCTTCGGATAAGGAGCTGGAGCAGACCGCTGAGTCACTGCAATCCACCTTGCTTGAGTTTGGCCGCAGTGCCCGCGTGGTCGGCTGGATCGCCGGCCCCACGGTGACGACCTTTAAGCTGCAACCTGGCGAGGGCGAGCGCGTGAGCAAGATTTCGAGCCTCGAGGACGATATTGCGCTTTCGCTCGCCGCCCAGTCGGTTCGTATCTTTGCCCCGATCCCCGGCACCTCGCTCGTGGGCATCGAGATTCCCAACCGCAAGCGCCAGAACGTCAATCTGGGCGACGTGCTGCCCTATGTGAAGGGCGGTCCGCTCGAGCTCGCCATCGGCCGCGACGCCGAGGGCACGCCGGTCGTCGCCGACCTCGCCAAGATGCCTCACCTGTTGATCGCCGGTACGACCGGTTCTGGTAAGTCGGTGATGATCAATTCCATCATCACGACCTTGCTCATGCGCGCCCTTCCCGAGGACGTTCGCCTGATCATGGTCGACCCCAAGCGCGTCGAGCTTGCGGGCTATAACGGTCTGCCGCATCTCTATGTGCCCGTGGTGACCGAGCCCAAGCAGGCCGCGAGCGCCCTGCAGTGGGCCGTGTCCGAAATGGAGCGCCGCCTGAAGGTATTCGAACGCCTCAACGTCCGTAAGATTTCGACCTATAACGAAAAGCAGGCCGCCGGCGAGTTTGAGCATTACGACAACCCGCCGCAAAAGATGCCCTACCTGGTCATTATCATTGACGAGCTCTCTGACCTGATGATGGTCGCCGGTAAGGATGTCGAGGCCTCGATCGTGCGTATTGCACAGCTGGGCCGTGCCGCCGGTATTCACCTTATCGTTGCCACGCAGCGCCCCAGCTCCAACGTGGTGACGGGCCTTATCAAGGCCAACATCACCAACCGCATCGCCTTTAACGTCGCCACGGGCATCGACTCGCGCGTCATCATCGACCAGATGGGTGCCGAGAAGCTCACCGGTTTGGGCGACATGCTGTTCTCCAAGGTCGACTGGGGCAAGCCCCGCCGTATCCAGGGCTGCTTTGTCTCGGACGACGAAATCAACGAGATTGTCGAGTTCGTCAAGTCGCAGAGCGAGCCCGACTACCACGAGGAGATTCTGTCCGCCGTGGCGCCCGCTTCCATGTCCATGGCTGGTGGCGGCGGCATTGTCCGCACCGGAGTCGCCGAGCCGCAAGACGATGATCCGCTCATTTGGGAAGCCGCCCATATTGTGGTGGAATCGCAGCTTGGCTCCACATCTGGTCTGCAACGTCGTCTGAAGGTTGGCTATGCGCGTGCCGGGCGTATTATGGACATGCTGGAAGAAAAGGGTGTCGTCGGCCCGCCCGACGGTTCTAAGCCGCGCGAGGTCCTGTTGGACGAGGAGGGGCTTGCCGCGCTGGAATCTGTCGACGCCGAGATGGCACGTGAAGATCGTGAGTTTGGAGGATTCTGATGGCTGCACGCTTTGGTGACATGCTGCTCGAGCAGCGTCGCCGAATGGGCCTTTCCATTCAGCAGGTCGCCAACACCATCAAAATCAGGCCGCAGATCATCGAGTTTTTCGAGACCGGTAACTTTGCTTCGATGCCGCCGCGCGGCTATGCGCAGGGCATGATTTCGAGCTATGCTCGCTTTTTGGGCCTCAATCCGCGCGAGGTCGTCAATGCCTACTTTGACGAACTGATGGCATACGAACGCGAGACGTCGCAGCAGGGCGGTCGTTTTCAGGACGCCGCCGGCTACGTCAATTCGCGTTCCTCTGTCGATAACGGGCGCTTCCTGATGGTTCAGGGCGGTCGTTCGACCCGCTATGGACAGCGTCCTCAGCAGGCCGGTTATATTACCGAGACGGGTTCGGGCGAGGAGATTCGCTCGCAGCGTGACCGGTTCCGCAGTACGCCGATGCCCGAGGACCGTGCACTTCCCGCTGCCCGCGGCGTGGCGCGTGACCCTCGTGCCGGCTACGGCGACGGCGGCTATTCCGATCGCGGTCACCGTGGTATCTCCACCGGACGCTCTCGCGGTGGCTATGCGGACGCCGACACCACGCAGGTGACGCCGCGTCTTCGCTCTCAACCACAGCCGTATGGCCAGCGCTCTTCGGCTCCGCGTGCGGGCCAGCGTGGCTATCAAGGTCGCGGTGAACTTGCGTCCCGCTCGGGTCAGCGCAGCCTTCAGGGCCAGGGTGGCTATCGCGGCCGTTTCGATAGCAATCGTGGTCGTATGCCTCAGGGAGGCGGCCGCAACAGTTCCAGTCGTGGACGCGGCGGTTCCCGTACTCCTCAAAACAACGGGCTCGATCCGCGTATCGTCTACGCCGGCATCGGTGCCGTAGCGTTGCTGCTGATCGTGCTCATCGTGGTACTTCTACGCGGCTGCGCATCTTCGACGCCCGAGACCACGCCCGAGACGCCCACTGCTACCAAGACGACGACCAAGAAGTTTTCTAAGAAGACCGAAACGGTCGACGAGGACGAAGACACCGATGAGGCGACGGATGAGTCGACCGATTCGGATGCCACCAAGACGACGGCTAAAAAGGAAGAGAACGAGGTCACGAAGGTCAAGGTCTCCGTTGCCAAGGGAAAGACCGCGTGGATTGAGGTCAAGGTCGACGGCAAGTCGGTCTATGGCGCCCAGGCGACTGGCCCCTTTGAGCAGGAGTACACGCCCGAGTCCTCGATCGAGATCACCACGTCCAAGCCTTCCGATGTCACCGTTACCAAGAACGGTGAAAAGGTCCGTTACGATACCAAGACCTCCGGCGTGGCACGTGTGACGATCACCGTTCCCAAGAAGGAGACGACTGATTCCGAGAATGGTGAAAGTTCTGATGGTGCCGACACCACCGATGGTACCGACACCACCGACGGCACCGATGCCCAGTCCACGGATGGCGCCGATACCGCAACTGACGGCCAGACGCCCACCGATTCTACCGACTATTCGTACGATAGCTACTAAGCCGCTCGTACGCGAAAGGAAACATCATGGCTAAAGATTCCAGCTTCGACGTCGTGTCCGAGGTCAACATGCAAGAGGTCGACAACGCCTTCCAGCAGACCACGCGCGAGATTTCCCAGCGCTATGACCTGAAGGATTCCGGCGCCACGATCGAGCTTTCGAAGGGCGACAAACTCTTTACGATCAACGCCCCGGCCGACTTTGTCTCCAAGCAGATCATCGATGTCCTGAGCTCCAAGCTCATCAAGCGCGGCATCGACCTCAAGGCTGTCTCGTGGGATGCTCCGCAGGCGGCATCGGGCGGCACCGTGCGCGTGCTCGGCCATATCGTCGAGGGTATCGACCAGGCGACCGCCAAGAAGATCAATAAGGACATCAAGGACCAAAAGCTCAAGGTCAAGGTGACCATCGAGGCCGAGAAGCTGCGTGTTTCCTCTGCTTCGAAGGACGCGTTGCAGACCGTTATCCAGTTCCTGCGCGACCAGGACTACGGCCAGCCGCTGCAGTTCACCAACTACCGCTAATATCATTCGAAAGGACTGCTCTCCAACATGGATACACCGTTGGGCTCCGTGCTCTACATCACCCTCGGGTGCGCTAAGAACGAGGTTGACACCGACCGCATGCGTTCTCTTTTGACCGCCGCGGGCTACGAGGAGGCATTCGACCCACAGGATGCCGATATCGCCATCGTCAATACATGCTCGTTCCTCGCCTCCGCAACGTCCGAGAGCATCGAGACCACGCTCGAGCTCGCCAACGAGGTTCAGGACGGCGTTCGTTCTTGTCCCATCGTCATGTGCGGCTGTGTGCCGTCGCGCTATGGCGACGACCTGCCTGACGAGCTGCCCGAGGTCGCTGCCTTTGTGAAGGCCGACGAGGAGGACGGCATCGTGGCGGTCATCGATGGCGTGCTGGGTGTCGAGCGTGAGATCGCTGCCTATATTCCGCAAGTCAAGCGCACTGTCGAGGGCGCCGTTGCTTACGTCAAGATTTCCGATGGTTGCAACCGCTTCTGCAGCTTCTGCATGATCCCGTATATCCGCGGTCGTTATCACTCGCGCAATGCCGAGAGCATTATCTCCGAGGTACGCGACCTGGTTGCCGGCGGTGTGCGCGAGATCGTGCTGATCGGACAGGACACGGGTATTTGGGGCACCGACTTTGCCGACGAAGACGTCACCGATGGCTCGCCGCGCAATCTGGCGCAGCTGCTGCATGCCGTCGCCGAGTCCGTGCGCCCGCACAACGTCTGGGTCCGCGTGCTCTATCTGCAGCCCGAGGGCATGACCGACGAGCTTATCGATACGATTCGCGATACGCCCGAGGTGCTGCCTTATATCGATATCCCCGTGCAGCACTGCGACGCGCGCATCCTCAAGGCTATGCGTCGCTCCGGTTCGCGCCAGGAGCTCGAGGACCTGTTCCGCGATCTGCGTGAGCGTATCCCCGGCATCGTGATCCGTTCCACGGCCATGGTCGGCTTCCCGACCGAGACCGACGACGAGTTCCGCGACCTTATCGACTTTATGGACACCGTCGGCTTTGACTACACGAGCGTCTTTGCCTACTCGCAGGAGGAGGGCAGCCTGGCCGCTAAGATGGAGGGTCAGGTCGATGAGGAGGTCAAGCTCGAGCGCGCCCAGGAGGCCATGGACCTGGCCGAGTCGCTCGGTTTTGCCGCCACCGCCGCACATGTGGGCGAGCGCGCCCAGGTGATCGTCGACGGCATCGAGGAGACCGAGGACGGCGCCGAGCTGATCGGCCATGCTTGGTTCCAGGCGCCCGATTCCGATGGCGCGGTGCACTTGGACGCCAGCGAGGCGTCCGTGGGCGATATTCTGACGGTCGAGTTTACCGATAGCTTCTGCTATGAGCTTATCGGCCATGTTGTGGAGTAGGAGAGCGTCGTGGCAAACGAGAGCAATAAGGAACTGACGAGTGTTTGGACGCCCGCCAACATCGTGACGTGCGTTCGCATCGTCTTTATCCCGGTGTTCATGATCGTGTCGGCGCTTTCTCACACGAGTGTTGCCGGTACAGATTGGAGCACCTTCGACGGCCCGCTCGCCGCCGCTGCCTTCATTCTGTATGTGATCCTGTCGTGCACCGATAAGGTCGACGGCTACCTGGCGCGCTCGCGCAACGAGATTACCGATTTCGGTAAGTTCTTGGACCCCATCGCCGATAAGCTGCTCGTGTTCTCGGCCTTGCTGCTGTTCTTGGACTTTGGCACCGTGACGGTTTGGTCCGTGTTCATCATCTTGTTCCGCGAGCTGTTGGTAAGCGCCCTGCGCATGGTTGCGAGTGCCGCCGGCGTGGTCGTTGCCGCCGATAAGCTTGGCAAGTACAAGACGGCGACCACGATGGTCTCCATCTGCGGTTACCTGTGCGTCTTTGCGATGGCCGGCTTGCACCTTGGCCCGCTGGCGCTGACGCTCGGCATCTACTCGGTGTCGCGCTTCCTGTACGCCGTTGCCGTTGTCCTGACCGTTATCTCGGGCGCCCAATACTTCTGGAACTGCCGCAAGATCGTCTTTTCGATCTAGGTTCTGGTGGGTATGACGGACTCTTTTGATCAGATTTCCGCACATAACGAGGAGCTGGCGCGTCATATTGTCGAGCGCGCGAGCGCTCGGGGCGTGACGGTTTCGACGGCTGAGTCGCTGACAGCAGGTATGATCGCCTCGACGATTGCCGATATCCCGGGCGCCTCGGTGGTGCTGCGTGGCGGTGCGGTGACCTACTGCGATGAGATCAAGCATCGCGTTTTGGGTGTTGATCAGGAGACGCTCGACCGCTATACCGCGGTGTCGCATCAGACCGCGCGCGAGATGGCGGCGGGTTCGCTGGAGCTGTACCAGAGCGATATTGCAGTGAGCGCAACGGGTTATGCCGGCCCCGGCGGCGGCACTGAGGACGATCCGGCTGGCACTTTCTATATTGGCTGGGCGTATCGCGCGGCTGATGGGGAAGTGCCGGTCGTGGACTCTGTGCGCTGCCACTATGAGGGCGACCGTTCGTGTGTTCGTGCCCATGCGGTCGCGGAGGCATTGGGACGCATTGCCCTTGTGCTCAACTCTATGGAATAGACGTGTTTTAAGGGGCCTTCGGGCCCCTTAATTGTGGAGATAGGGACCCCTGACGAATTTTGCGTTTGCGCTGGTCATAGGTGTATTTTTGCCTTTCTTGTTCTTATTTGCCCCTTTGTGGTCAAGCATTTGGTCAGTGTTTGGTCGGCGTTTGGTTGGGTTTTGGAAAGACTGCCTGCATATGATTGGCCTGAACGGTTGACCACGAACAGCCGTTCGTTTATTATCGATGCAGGTTGTTAAGAGGAGGGCTATTCATGGCCAAGAATTCAGGTCCCGTACGTACCGTTCATGCTCGCACGACGGGTAAAGAGCGCGATGAGATGATCGCCACCACCAAGGCCGAGATCGAGAAGAAGTTCGGTCAAGGCTCCATCATGAGGTATGGTGACGGCGGCCCCGAGCTTGAGGTTGAGGCCATCCCCACGGGCGCTCTGGCACTCGATGCCGCTCTGGGTATCGGCGGTGTGCCGCGCGGCCGTATCGTCGAGATTTACGGTCCTGAGTCCTCCGGTAAGACGACGCTTTCGCTCGAGATCCTGGCCGAAGCCCAGGCAATGGGTGGCGTGGTGGCATTTATCGATGCCGAGCACGCGCTCGATCCCACGTATGCCGCGCGCATTGGCGTGGATATCGACGAGGTACTGATTTCCCAGCCTGATACGGGTGAGCAGGCGCTCGAGATTGTTGACATGCTCGTGCGTTCCGGCGCCATCGATGCCATCGTCGTCGACTCCGTCGCCGCGCTGACCCCGCGTGCCGAGATCGAGGGAGAGATCGGCGATACCACGGTCGGATTGCAAGCTCGTCTGATGAGTCAGGCGCTCCGCAAGCTCGCCGGCTCGCTGTCCAAGTCCAACACGACATGCATCTTCATTAACCAGCTGCGAGAGAAGATCGGCGTCATGTTCGGCAACCCCGAGACCACGACGGGCGGCCGCGCCCTTAAGTTCTTCTCTTCGGTGCGTATCGACATTCGCCGCATCGACAGCATTAAGCTTAAGGATGAGGTTATCGGTAACCGCGTGCGCGCCAAGGTCGTTAAGAACAAGGTGGCAGCTCCGTTCCGTTCTGCTGAGTTCGACATTATGTACGGTACGGGCATCTCTAAGGAGGGCTCGATTCTGGACATGGCTGTCGAGTGCGGCATTTGCAAGAAGATGGGCTCCTGGTTTGCCTATGGCGAGGACAAGCTCGGCAACGGTCGCGAGGCCGCCAAGGCGTTCCTGCGCGAACACCCCGATTGCGCCGACGAGATTGAGCATAAGGTCCGCCTTGCCTGCGGGCTTGAGTTTGATGACGATGCTCCGTCCGAGGTCGAGCTGACCGATCAGCCTGCGCCTGAGGAGTTTGACGAGCTTTATGCCATCGATGGTTCCGCCATGCTCGATGATGACGACGAGTAGCGGTTACGCTCATGTCGTATACGGTGACTGAGGCCACGGTCGTCTTTCCCGATAAGAAGGCGGCCTCCTCGTTCTCGAGCGGGTATGCGTCCAAAAAGCCTTGCGCACATATCGATTGTGAGCTTGAGGGCGGTTTTGAGCGGTCCATTTGGATTCCCGTGCGGGTCGCGCGCCTGTATGTCAAAAATCGCCCCGATCTTCCCTGTGATTGGGATAACTTTCGTGAAGCGGTGCAGCTCATCGAGCGTAAATGTGCACTTACCATGGTGACCGAGATGCTATCGCGACGCGACCATGCGACGGGTGAGGTCCGTGACAAGCTGGCTCGCTACGGCTTTCGCCAGCCCGCGATCGATTTCGCCGTCGAGCGCGCCACCGAGTATCGCTTTTTAGACGAGAACCGCTTTTGCTCGTACTTTATCGAGGAACGCAAGCGGCGCGGTTGGGGACAGCGTAAAATCGAGACCGAGCTCAAGCGCCGTCATGTCGTGCTCGATGACATTCCCGGTTATCCCGAGGATTATTTTGCCGTCGAAGACGATTTGGCGCGTGCGTCAGCCCTGCTCGCCAAGCGGCGTGTTCCAGAGACGCGCGGATTCGAAAAACTGGTTCGGTTTTTGATGGGCAAGGGCTTCTCGTATCACATCGCCGCCGATGCCGTTAAGGCACGTCTCGATGCCGAACGTGAGGAATGTGCGGTTTAGGCGTATGCGTTTTGTGGCCCTGCCGTTCACCGCGTTTTAGCCGCCGTGCTGGGGCCATTTATTTGACAGTTGTTGTGGTTCAACGTACGATAAACACTGTCATTTGCTTTGTGATATGTGCTCATCTGTGATGAGTTTGTTTATATGTTTATCTGTATCCGACCCGCATAAGCTGCGCCCATATTACTCAAATGTCGCGAGCCGTTCGTAAGGACGGTTCGCTTTGTTGTGTAACGAATCCATAAAAAGGAGTGAGCATGCCTATCATCGCAGCGCTCGTTGGCATCGTTTTGGGTGCCATCGCCGCCATTGCCTACATGCGCACCGCCAAGCAGGGTAGTCTTCACGAGGCCGACGAAAAAATCCAGTCGGCACACGCACAGGCTGAGTCCCTGATCGGTGATGCTAAGCGTCAGGCCGAGACCCTCAAAAAAGAGGCTCTGCTCGAGGCTAAAGAGGAGATCATCAAGAACAAGCAGGCCGCTGAGGCCGAGGACAAGCAGCGTAAGAACGAGATTCGTACGCTCGAGAACCGCGTGATGCAGCGCGAGGAATCCCTTGATCGCCGCAACGACGCTCTCGACAAGCGCGAGCATCAGCTGTCCAGCCAGGCCGGTCAGGTCGAGAAGCGCTCCCGTGAGCTCGAGGAGCTCTGCGCAAAGCAGACCTCCGAGCTCGAGCGTATCGCCGACCTTACCCGCGAGGACGCCCACAAGGAGCTCCTCGATAAGGTTCGCGGCGAGGTCACCCACGAGGCCGCCACGATCATTCGCGAGTCCGAGCAGCAGGTTCGCGCCGAGTGCCACAAGACCGCCCAGGAGATTCTGTCTCTGGCGATTCAGCGCTGCGCTGCCGACCACACTGCCGAGGTCACCGTTACCTCCGTGCACATTCCCTCTGATGACCTCAAAGGCCGTATCATCGGTCGCGAGGGTCGCAACATCCGGACCTTCGAGCAGGTTTCCGGCGTCAACCTCGTGATCGACGACACGCCCGAGACCGTCGTTCTTTCGAGCTTCGACCCGGTCCGTCGTGAGACCGCCCGTGTCGCCCTCGAGAACCTCATCGCCGACGGCCGCATTCACCCTGCCCGTATCGAGGAGATGTATCACAAGGCCGCCGACCTGGTTCAGCAGCGCGTGCGCGAGGCTGGCGAGCAGGCTGCCTTCGATACCGGCATCCACGACCTGCACCCCGAGATCGTCAAGACCCTTGGTGCCCTGCGCTACCGTACCTCGTTTGGTCAGAACGTGCTTCAGCATTCCCTCGAGGTCTCTGATCTGTGCGGCGTGATGGCTTCCGAGCTTGGCCTGGACGTTGTGACCGCCAAGCGCGCCGGCCTGCTTCATGACCTGGGCAAGGCAATCGACCACGACGTCGAGGGCCCGCATGCCGTCATCGGCGCCGAGCTTGCCCGCCGTTATGGCGAGAAGCCCGTTATCGTCCACGCTATTGAGGCTCACCATGCCGATGTCGACCCCAACACGGTGCTCGATGTCCTGGTGCAGGCCGCCGATGCTGTCTCTGCCTCTCGCCCCGGTGCCCGTCGCGAGTCTGCCGAGAACTACATCAAGCGTCTTGAGAAGCTCGAGGAGATCGCCAACTCTCATGACGGCGTCGAACGTACCTATGCCATGCAGGCCGGTCGCGAGGTCCACGTCATGGTCCAGCCGGACAAGATTTCCGATGCCCAGTCCACGGTTCTGGCTCACGATATCGCCCATCAGATCGAGGAAGAGATGGAGTATCCCGGTCAGGTGCGCGTCGTCGTGATTCGCGAGAGCCGCGCTGTCGATATCGCTAAATAACATGAGCGACGCGAACGAGCTCATCTCATTTATCGCGTCGATGTCGGGGGAGGGCAACCTTTGCGTCGAGGAGAACCTTGGCGAGGGGTATGTCCGCCTCCGCGTTTCGGAGGCCGAGCGGCGCCAGGCTAAGCACGACATTCAGCATGTCGAGGACATCGTCATCGAAATGCTCCGTAATGCTCGCGATGCCGGCGCCGACAAGGTCTATCTCGCCACGACCAAGGAAGATGGCGTCCGCACGCTTGTCTTTCTGGATAACGGTTCTGGCGTTCCGCAGGATATGCAAGAGCGAATCTTTGATGCCCGCGTTACCTCCAAGCTCGAGAGCATGAAGATGGACCGTTGGGGCGTTCACGGTCGTGGCATGGCATTGTTTTCGATCAAGCAGAACACCGACGAGGCCCGTGTGGTCACGTCCGGCGTCGATCTTGGTTCAGCCTTCAAGGTGAGCGTTGCGGCCGACCGCCTCAGCGAGCGTGCCGATCAGTCCAGCTGGCCCCAGGCCGTCAAGGATGAGGACGGACGTTATGTCTGCGCTCGCGGCCCACATAATATTATTCGCGCTGCTTGTGAGTTTGCGCTCGAGGAGTTGCGTGGTTGCGATGTCTATCTTGGTTCTCCGTCTGAGATTGCCGCGACCCTTTATGCTCAAGCGTCAAGTCGGCTCGATACGTCTCGTCTCCTGTTCATTGATGACGAGAGTGAGCTTCCGGTTGTCGATCGTTTAGGCCTTGCTTCTGATGCCGAGGACTTTATCCGTATTTGTTCGGGTTTGGGTCTTGAGATGTCCGAGCGCACGGCCCATCGCATTTTGGCAGGGCAGATTAAGCCCGTTCGCGGTGTGACCGCGCGTCTGCTGCGCGAGCGTGATTCGTCCTCGCATGCGCCGGCTCCTGTCGATCTCGCGAAGGATCGTCGCGGGCTACGTATTGCCAAGGATGACATGGCACAGTTTTCGCGCGCTGTGGAACGAGACTTTAATGACCTTGCCGCCCGGTACTATCTCAACCTTTGCGGCGACCCAAAGATCCGTGTTTCGCGTGATCGAATCACCGTGACCTTTGATCTTGCCAAAGAGGAATAGTGCCTTTACCGAGTCCACTCGGTACGATACAGTTATTGCAGTTAAAACGTACTTTTAAATGCAGGAGTTTCTTCATGGATTGCCTGAAGGTATCAAGCAAATCATCGCCCGCGTCCGTTGCCGGCGCCATCGCCGGCATGGTCAAGGATGGTGTGCCCGTCAACATCCAGTGTGTCGGCGCCGGTGCCGTCAACCAGGCCATTAAGGCCGTTGCTATCGCGCGCGGTTTTTTGATTCCAACCGGTTTTGATATTTCCTGCGCGCCCGTGTTCTCCGACATCCTCATTAACGGGGAGTCGCGCACGGCCATCCGCCTTTCTATCTACGTTCACCAGATCAATCGAGCTGCTATGGATAACGTCGTCATGGATGATGTTAAGCCTGTGGCATAGCTTCTGCTTGCCTTGTTTCGCTCCCCATCGTTAGGACTTATGCACATGGACCAGCGTTCCGTACGCGATATTCTTGCCGGTAAAACCTACTTTATCCGCACCTTTGGCTGCCAGATGAATCAGCACGACTCCGAGCGTGTGAGCGGTCTGCTTGATTCGTATGGCTGCCTCATGGCGCTCGATCCCGCGCATGCCGATATCGTTGTCTTCATGACGTGCTGCGTGCGCGAGGCCGCCGATACCCGCCTGTACGGTCAGTGCAATTCCTGCAAAAGCCTGCCGCCTTCGCCTTCGGGCAAGCGCGTGGTTGCCGTTGGCGGTTGCATCGCGCAGCGCGATGGCGAGGGCCTGCTCACCAACGTCGATAACGTCAATGTCATCTTTGGCACGCATTCCATTGCACATGTGGCCGAGCTCATTGCCGAGGCGTTCCTTGATGGTAAGCGTCATATCCGCACCAATGAGCATGAGGATACGGATGCCATGAGCATGCCGTGGCATCGCGAGACTCAGTATCACGCCTGGGTGCCCATCATGACGGGCTGCAATAATTTCTGCACCTATTGCATCGTGCCGTACGTGCGCGGTCGCGAAAAGAGCCGCCCCTTTGAGGAGATTGTCGACGAGGTGACCGGTTTGGTGCGCCAGGGCGTGCGTGAGATTACGCTGCTGGGCCAAAACGTTAACTCATATGGTCGCGATCTGTTTGGCAAGCCGCGTTTTGCCGATCTGCTGCGTGCCGTGGGCGATACGGGCGTGGAGCGCATCTTCTTTACGTCTTCGCATCCCAAGGACCTGTTGCCCGAGACCATCGACGCCATGGCCGAGACGCCTGCCGTAATGCCGCAGCTGCACTTGGCCGTCCAGTCCGGTTCGACGCGGATCCTCAAAGAGATGAATCGCCGTTATACACGCGAGGACTATCTGGGCCTTGTCGATCGCATTCGCAACCGCATGCCCGATATCGCGCTCTCGACCGACATTATCGTTGGCTTCCCGGGCGAGACTGAAGAAGACTTTGAGCAGACGCTCTCGCTTGCCGAGACGGTCCGCTATGCTCAGGCCTATACCTTTATCTATTCCAAGCGTGCCGGTACCCCGGCCGCCGAGATTGACGATCCTACGCCGCATGAGGTTATTCTCGAGCGTTTCAACCGTCTGGTTAAGGTTATCGAGACCACGGCACACGAGTATAACCAGGGTGAGCTTCATACTGTGGTTCCGGCGCTCATTGAGGGAACGAGTAAAAAGAACGACGCGGTCCTGCTGGGCAAGAGTCCCAAGAATCAGACCGTGCATGCGCCTATCCCCGAGGGTTACAGCATCGATCAGCTTGTTGGTAAGATCGTTGATGTTGACGTTGACGTTGCCAAGACCTGGTATTTGTCCGGCTCCGTTGTGGGCGAGCCGCGCTAATGGTTTCTCCCGGGGCAGGTCTTTCCGCCGTTGCGATCGTCGGTCCGACGGCGGTTGGTAAGAGTGATGTTGCCGACCGTTTGGCAGCCCGTCTTTCGTCCGAAGTGCTGTCGTGCGATGCGATGCAAATCTATCGCGGCATGGACATCGGTACCGCAAAGATGGTGCCCGATGAGTGCACGGCGCCGCTGCGTCTCGTCGACATTGTAGAGCCGGGTGTGGCATATTCTGCTGCGCTTTATCAGGCCGACGCTCGCGCGCATGTTGAACGTCTCCTTGGTTCGGGTTGCCTGCCGGTTTTTTGCGGAGGTACGGGTCTGTATCTCAAGGCCGCCCTCGATGAGATGGACTTTCCCTCGGGTGAACTTGAGGACGATCGTCGTGCGGGCTATCAGGAGCTTGCCGAGCGTATTGGCGAGGAAGAACTGCATGCCTTGCTTGCCGAGCGCGATCCAGAATCGGCTGCTGTTATTCATCCCCATAACGTGCGCCGTGTGATTCGTGCGCTCGAGATGCATGATGATGGCGTCTCCTATGCGCAGCAAAAGTCGCAGTTTAGTGTTCCGCACGAGCATTATCATGCCCTATGGTTTGGTCTGACGCGTAATCGCGAGGTGCTCTACGAGCGCATTAACCAGCGCGTCGATCTGATGTTTGAGCAGGGTCTTGTCGATGAGGTCCGCGGTCTTATGGGCCAGGGGCTGGGAGATGCCCTGACGTCGATGCAGGCAATTGGCTATAAAGAGATCATTGATGCTTTCAATGGCGTGATGAGCATGGATGAGGCTCGCGAACTCATTAAGATGCGTTCGCGTCGTTATGCCAAGCGTCAGCTTTCGTGGTTTAAGCGCGATGACCGTATCGTGTGGTTTGATATGGATGAATGTACGATCGATGAGGTCGTTGAGGATATCCTGCATCGTATTGAGGCTGCCTAATGCCCCGTTTCCCCCTTGTTCCCACGGCACCCGAGCCCGAGCGTGCCATTTTAGTTGGTGTTGAGTGGCGCGACAATGCATGGCCGCTCGATCGCTCGCTTGATGAGCTGGAGCGTCTTGCCCACACAGCTGGTGCCCAGTGCGTGGCACGCTTGTCGCAGCGTTTGGTAAAGCCGTATCCTAAATCGTTTATCGGTTCCGGTAAGGTTGAAGAGCTGTGCGGCCTGGTGCATCGCATGGATGCCGATGTCGTTATTTTTGACGACGACCTGACCCCCTCGCAGCAATCCTATTTGGAGAAAGCCGTGGGCGAGCCGGTAAAGATTATCGATCGTACTGCACTGATCCTGGATATCTTTGGCCTGCATGCTCAGACGCGTGAGGGACGCCTGCAGGTACAGCTGGCACAGCTTCAATATTTGTTGCCTCGCCTGCGTGGCATGTGGAGCCATCTCGCTAAGGAGCAGACGCGCGGCGGCATCGGCTCACGTTTTGGTCAGGGCGAAAGTCAGCTCGAGGTCGACCGTCGCCTCATTCGTAATAAGATCGCTGCGCTTCGTCGTGAGCTCAAGCAGGTTGAACAGCGTCGCGATGTTCAATCCAAGAGTCGCATTGAGTCCCCGGCGTTTCGCGTCGCGTTAGCCGGTTATACCAATGCCGGTAAATCGACGTTACTCAATCGTCTGACCGGCTCTACGGTACTTTCGCAGGACAAGCTGTTTGCTACGCTCGACCCGACGACGCGTTCGTATCGTCTGCCCGGCGGTCGCGGCATGACGATTACCGATACCGTCGGCTTTATTCAAAAGCTGCCCCATGGTCTGGTCGATGCCTTTAAATCGACGCTGTCCGAGGTTTTGGGTGCCGATCTAATTCTCAAAGTCGTAGATGCGTCTGACGAGGACTATGAGCGGCAGCTGGAGGCTGTCGACCGCGTGCTTGATGAGATCGGCGCCGGAGAGCGTTTAACGCTGACCGTATTCAATAAAATCGATCTTCTCGATAGCGTCGATCGATTGAGTTTCCGTCGTCGCTATCCGGAGGCCGTTCTGTTCTCGGCCCAAACGGGCGAGGGGCTCGACGATCTCGTCGACCGGATTGCTCGCGAGGCAGCTGCCACCGATGTGTTGCTCTCCGCTGATATCCCGTATCGTGAGGGCGCTCTCATCACGCTGGTGCATGAGCAGGGAACCCTTCTGCATGAGGAATATCTCGAGGACGGCGTTCGCATTGTGGCGAAGTTGCCGGCTCGTATTGCACCGCGGCTCGAGCGTTATCGCACCGAGTAGACGAGCTCCAAAATGCCCAGAATGATGGGCTGATGCAGCAGATAAAAGGGGAGAGCGTGACGTCCAAGGCTGGCGAGCGCCGGCAGGGGGTTGGCGTAGGCCCAGCTAGGGACGGTCTTATCGATTCCCTGCGCTATGTGTGCGGCGAAGTATCCTGCAAGATACATAAAGATAAACGGGATGATGGGGTAGTAATCACCTGAGATAAACCCAGGGCTCGGAAATCCCAGCCACGCCAGGTAGGGGACAGGGTATATCGTTTTGGGGATGCTCCAGGTGATTGCGAACAACATAAGGCATAGGGGCATGCCCCATCTCGCCGTTATCTTCTTAAGGACGGGATCGGTCAACGCCACGATGCCGGTGCATGCGGCCATGCAGTAGATGATGCCAAAATTAACCGAATCGTCGACTGAGACAAGTGTTGTTGCCAACCAGACAACGAGTGCTGCTAAGGCGTATTTGGCGGCACGTTTGACATTGTTGCGCGAAAGGGTGCACATCCAACCGGCGATAAACAAAAATACCCAGCTGATGCTGGCGCGCCAGATGTCTTGAAAGGCTGACTGGGTAAACCAGGGCATATCCCAGCCGTACAGGTAGGCGAGATCATAGCAAGCGTGAAAACCTGCCATAGAAATCATCGTAAACCCGCGGACGGTATCAAATATGGTTATGCGTTTTTGCATTACGAGAACCGGCGCATCAAGCCGACGACTTTGCCCAGGATAACGGGATTCGTTGCATAGATAGGTTCCATGGTGTCGTTCTCGGGCTGCAAGCGCACACGCCCCTGCTCCTTGTAGAACGTCTTGACGGTCGCCGAACCATCAATCATGGCCACGACAATTTCGCCGTTCATGGCACTCTTTTGTTCACGGACGATGATGTAATCGCCATTGAAGATGCCGACATTGATCATTGAGCTCCCATGCACCTCAAGGATAAAGGAACCCTGATCAGTGGCGATTTCGGTCGGGATAGTAAACGTGTCTTCGATATTCTGCTCGGCCAGAATGGGGATCCCAGCCGCGACGCGACCAACGAGCGGTAGCGAGACCGTTCCGCGAGGTGCGGTGGGCTCGTCAGATTTAGAAATTGAGACAGAGGAACCGTCCTCGTTAAAGAGTTCCAGGGCACGCGGCTTGGTGGCATCGCGCTTGAGCAGCCCGCGCGCCTCCAGGGCAGAGAGATGGGCGTGCACGGTGCTTGGGGAGGAAAGGCCCACGGCAGAAGCCATCTCGCGCACGCTGGGCGGATAACCCTTCTCCTGCTGATATTCCTTGATGAAGTCATAAATTTGCTGCTGACGCTTGGTAATTTTGCGAGCCATCAGGGCATCCTCTCTACCCATGTCAAACAAATGTTCGAATTTTGCTTGACAGGAACAACTGTTCGAAGATAATAATAACCGAACATTCGTTCTCGCGCTAGACATTTTTGTCCGCGCGGCTTGATAAAACTGTTCTCAGCAAAACACGCGAGAGGAGAACATGATGAACGCAACGAATATGGTCCAGGGAAACCTCGCCCTTAAGCTCGAGACGCCTGCAGAACCCACTTTTACGGTTGTTCAGGGTGGCCGCTCCGGCATTCACCCTTTGACCGTACAGCCTGCTCGCAATCAGCAGGCTGTAGTCGCGCCGGCCCGCGTTGCCCTGAAGGTTCCGACGATTGTCGCCGTCGCCGTTGCGCTTACGCTCTTCTTTGTCCTCGCTACTTCGGTCTTTAGCGCTCGTCACGCCGCGTATGCCGAGTCCGTTTCCAACATTACTTACGAGACCATTCGCGTTCAGACTGGCGATTCTCTTTGGTCGCTTGCCGAGGAATATCCAATCGAAGGCCTTTCCACGCAAGAGACTTCCGACATGATCCGTAACGTCAATCATCTGGAGCATGGTTCGCTCGCCGCCGGTGCGCATCTTAAGGTTCCTGCTCGTTCGTAATCATTATCGCGCTGCGCATGGTACCCTTGTTATCGTTTAAGAGGAGGTACCATGCGCTGTCCCAAATGCGGCAAGGCACATACCCGCGTCGTTGATTCTCGTATGCAGGAGTCAAATAACACCATTAAGCGCCGTCGCGAATGTTGCTCGTGTAACTATCGCTTTACAACGTTCGAGCGATGCGAAGACCCAATCGAGGTCATTAAGTCAGACGGAACCAAGCAGCGGTTCGATCGCAATAAGCTGCTCGTCGGCTTGATGCGCGCCACCATCAAGCGCGATATCGACACTAAGAAGCTCAATGAGATTATCGACGACATCGAGGTCGAGCTGCGCTCTCGCACACTGACGGCCGTCACGTCCCATGAGTTGGGTGACATGGTGCTCAAGCGCTTGGCCAAGATCGACAAGGTGGCGTACATCCGCTTTGCCTCGGTCTACCGCGATTTCAAAGACGTCGATGAGTTTCTGCAAGAGCTCGACAAGCTAAGGTGATTCCATGTCCAACATTACCGTCAACATAAAGCGTCTCGATCCCACCGTTGAGCTTCCCAAATACGCCCATCCCACTGATGCCGGCTTGGATTTGCGCTCCAACGAGGACTGCGTCCTGAAGCCCCTCGAACGCCGTCTGGTCTCTACGGGGCTGGCCATCGCCCTGCCCGATGGCTACGCCGGCTTCGTCCAGCCCCGCAGCGGCTTGGCCATCAAGCAGGGCCTGTCTATAGTCAATACGCCGGGCCTCATCGACGCCCACTACCGAGGGGAACTCAAGGTTATCCTCATCAACCTGGATCCCACCAACGACATCCAAATCAACAAAGGCGACCGCATAGCCCAACTCGTCATCCAAGAAGTCCCTACGGTCAATCTCGTAGAAGTAGAAGAACTAGACGAAACCGACCGAGGTAAAGGAGGCTTCGGCTCCAGCGGCGTGGCCTAGGGCGCTCGTATCCCTCCCGCCCGCCTCTCACACATATCATTCCATGCTCAAACATTCTCGCTTCGCGGGGGCGCATGGATCCCGTTTTCGCCTGGGCCCTATACATATCATCCCGTGCTCAAACATTCTCGCTGCGCTGCGAAACTGCGCGCGGGACGATATGTATAGGGCCCAGGCGAAAGGGCTACATGCTTGAGATAAAACTATCTATTTAGTAAGCCGATGCGGCAAGGGGACCGTCCCTTTGCCGCATCGGCTTACTGTATTTATATTTTCTGGTTCCCCTTTGCAGATTCTACTGGTGAGGAATCTGGTATAGCTGCTAGTACGTTAACGCAGCTTACCCGTGGGAGGCCCCTATATATCGTCCCGCGCGCAGTTTCGCAGCGAAGCGAGAATGTTTGAGCACGGGATGATATATAGGGGCCTCCCACAGGTAAGCGGACATTAAGACGCTAGCGGATATGCGCGGGCTTGCCTCCCCAGTAGAAGCGGCAGAAGGCTCGTTTGCGCTTTTGGGGTTTGCCTGCAAGCTCCATGGTTGCGATGGCTATGTCTTCGGCTGCGTGGGGGCGGCGTAGTACTTCGCCGTTGATGAGTAGCGCTTTGAGTGATTCGGGATGGTCGTGCAAGTGACGTAGGGTAACGATGAGTTCTCGTGCCGTGGTGACGTGCATGCTGGCGCCCATGCCGGTGAGCATCGTGGTGTTGGCCTTTTCCTGGCCGTATGATTTGCCCAACAGGATCATCGGCAGATGTGCGCATAGGCACTCGGTGACGGTGAGTCCGCCCGATTTGAGAATTGCCAGGTCGCAGCCGTGCATGAGGGCCGCCATGTCGTTCACGTAGTCCAGAACTGTGATGTTTTCGAGCTTCATGGCATCGAAGAGCGTCTTGAGGCGGGCGGCGTATTCCTTATCCTTGCCCGGCAAAAAGACAAAGTGCATGTCTTCGAAGCTGCGTAGGAAGGGGAGGGTGCGGTCCATCTCCGCGCGAAAGCGAACGTACGGTTGAGGCAAGCTGGCACCGGCCATTACCAGCACGACGGTCTTGTCGGTGGGGAGGTTGAACTTAGCTAGCTCTTCCTCGCGATCGTAATCCGTGTCGAATCCGGCGCGAATGGGAATGCCGGTAATGCGAATCTTTGTTTCGAGCACCTTGCGCGGACGCAGCGTTTCGGCCATAAATTCGTTGGCAACACAGAATAAATCGGTGTCCTTGTGGGGCCACCATCCCTCGACTTCGTAGTCGGTCGGTACGCAGATGACCGGATAATCGATACCCGTAATTACGCGGGCGCCCACGGCAACATTGGCTGCCGTGATGTGCGTTGCAACCACGGCTATGGGCCTGCGGCTACGAATATATTCGTTGAAGGCGGGGAACATAATTCGCGACCATGCCGTTCCGCCACCCCAGAGAAGATGTCCCGTAAGTGTATATCGCCAGGTCAGGTCGTAAATGGGGCGTGTGGCTCCCGTAAAAGAAGCCGCGGTCTTATTGCCGTCGAATTTAATACGTCCAAAATCAAGGATATCGAGCACTTCAATCTCAATATCCTCGGGGATGCCATTGGTGCCGCGGATGAGGTCGAATGCCTGCGCAATCGCATTTGCGGCGGCCTTGTGGCCCGAGCCAACGGAGGCGTGCACGATGGTCACGAGGGGTTTTTGTTGAGCCAGGAGCGTGGTTTGCTCCGATTGGGGAGTGCTGTGCGTGAGCAGGGGAGCGTCGTCACTCGTCTGCGCCTGGTCCATCGATAACTCCCCTTCAGCTTTGTAATACGGATTTATCATTGTAGTGCATGAGTGTCACGTTCACGTAAATTTGGGTATGAGCGCAAAGAACGACAACGTTTCGACGAAAGGACGCTTCATGACTACCGATAAGCCGATCGATGTTGCGATTATCGGTGGCGGCCCCGCGGGCTATGCTGCCGCCATTTATGCTGCGCGTGCCAACCTGACGACGACCGTGATTGAGCACGGCATGTCGGGAGGGCAGATCGCCACAACCAATGAGGTCGAGAACTATCCGGGTTTCCCGCTCCTGAGTGGCGCCGAACTCGGCGAGCGTTTTCAGCAGCATGCAGAGGGCCTGGGAGCACAGGTTACATGGAGCATGGTTACGGGTATCGATTACGATGCCGATGCAGCGTTGTTTACGGTGCATCACGATATGGGCGATACGCTGGCCTCGAGCGTTATCGCTTGCATGGGTGCCACGCCGCGTCCGGCAGGTTTCGCAGGCGAGGATACGTATCGCGGTCGTGGCGTTTCATATTGCGCAACATGTGACGGCATGTTTTTCCGCGGCAAGCAGGTTTTTGTAATCGGTGGTGGCAATTCGGCATGCGAAGAGGCTCTGTTCCTGTCCGACATTGCCAGCAGTGTGACCATCGTGCTGCGCCGCGACCAGTTCCGTGCGCCCGATGGTGTTGTTCAGAAAGTACTCGCAAAGGACAATATTACAGTTAGGTACCAAACTAGTATTGTGGAGCTATCGGGCGAAGCCATGCCAACGACGATTACCTTTAAGGACAATGCATCCGGCGAGACTCATACCGAGTCATTTGAGCCCGGCTCGTTTGGCATCTTTGTTTTTACGGGGACGCAGCCACATACCGAGCTTGTTGAGCATCTAGTCGACCTGGCTCCCGACGGCGGCATTGTCACCGACGATTCGATGGCCACTCGTACGCCCGGCTTATTCGCAGCCGGCGATATCCGCTCCAAGCGTTTACGCCAGGTTGTGACCGCCGTTTCGGACGGAGCCATAGCAGCAACCAGCGCATACGCGTTTCTTCGCGGATAAGTACGATAATATATCTTATGTAAGGTTGCTATCTTTAAACAAAGTGGTTGGACGATGCATCAATGTGTTGTCCAACCACTTTTACTTGCCGGCTATGTGGTATGTAAAACTAGATAACCTAGAATACAATATAGAAAATGAACGGAGGACCTTTATGAACCACGTTAAACACGTTATTCCGATGTCCGATTCGTCGGTCAGCATTAAGCCTGAGGATATTCAGCCGACGGTGCTGCCCGATGCATTTATTCAGTCCGAAATCGTGCGCAAACTCAATACGTTGAGTCTGCCGCGCTATGACCAGTTGCCCAATGTGACGCTCTACCGCGACCAGGTTATTGAGTATGTTGCGCTGTGGATGGAGCCGCTGTCCATTTGCGTTGAGCACCCTGTCATTACGCCATCGATGATCAATAACTACGTGAAGGTCGGCCTGGTGCCTGCTCCGGTCAAAAAGCAATATGGCCGCGAGCAGATTGCCCGCCTGATCGCTATCTGCCTCTTTAAGCAGGTCTTACCTATTGCTGCGGTGCAGGCACTCTTTAACATTCAGCGTTTGAGCTACGATGCCCCGACGGCCTTTAATTACGTCGTCGACCAGCTTGAGGCTTCGATTCGCGCGGCATTTTCGGTCGAACAAACCCCTGTTGCGGATACCGCTCACCAAGTGACGCGTGAGTCGCTGCTTGTTCGCAGTGCCGTATCGTCCTTCGTGTCGAAGGCGTATCTGATGAGCTACCTCAAGTTCAATGGGTTTAGCAACTGACCTATGAGGTGGTCGGTGGGACAAGCACTTCTGATAATTTTGTCCCACCTTTGTTCCGGTTCGCTTGCCTAACGGCCCGAAGCTACGCCCATGCCGTAGCCGATGATGAGTCCGTGCATCTCGGCGTAGTAGGAATCCAAGCCGTTGCAGGGCATGATGATGGTTTTGGAGCCCGGCCAGCGTTCTGTAATGCGATCGGCTAGCGCCTGGGCGCCCGGTTCGTTCTCCACGTGGTTGATGATGACCTCGCCGCCGGCAAAACCTTCGGCTTCCATGGTGTCGACGATCTTCCCAAGCATCTTCTTTTCGCCACGCGTGTGGCCCACGAGCTTAATCTCGCCCGCCTCACTTGCCGTTCCAAGGACACGGATGTTGAGCTTGTTGGCGATGACGCCAGCAGCCTTGGGGATACGTCCGGCCTTCGCGAGATTCTCGTAGTTGCACAGGCTAAAGAGAATTTTGCTGTTTTGTTCCAAGCTATCAAAATAGGCGCAAGCATCTTCAAAGGAAACATCCGGATTGCTTGTTAGATAGCGATCGAACAGCAGGAAGATCAAATCCATTTTGCCGCCGGCCGCGCGTGAATTGACCAGATGAATCTGGCGGTCCGGATCCTCGGCAAGCACCATATCGCGTGCGGTGGCAGCGGCGTTATAGCTACCCGAAACTCCTTCGGAGATGGGCATACAGATTGTCTTGTCGGCAAGCTTAAAGAGCTCAGCCCACTCCCCTACGCTGGGACAAGCGCTCGAAGAAGCGTTCGTCTCCGCCTGAACAGCGCAGTTGAGCTCATGAACATCGAGTGAAAGGTCATCGATGAATTCACGCTCCCCCACTCGAATTTTGAGGGGCGCAAATGCAAAGGTGGTATGGGGTGCGGTCGGTTGCCAATCGCGGAGGTTGCAGCTTGAATCGGAGATAAGTGCCCAGCTCATAGAGGGTCCTTTCTAATTGTTCCTCAACAATTATAGCCATCTTGCAAACTGAATGTACGGCTATCTAGTTTTGAATACTAGATAGCCGTACAAGATTAGAAAAAAAGAATGGACCTCGCGACTTAAAGCCACGAGGTCCACATTCACACGCTGTGTAAGATGACTTAGTAACGCACGAAGATATAGTTGTTGTTCATGCCGGCGGCAACGGAGCTGATGATAACACCCGTATTGTAGTCGGAAGCATGAATCATCTGACCACCACCGATGTAAATGCCGGTGTGGTACGAGTTGACCACAACGTCACCGGGCTGCGGATCGGACACACGCGTCCAGCCCATAAAGGTACCCGTGGTGCCGAGGCGGCAATAGCGACCAGTGAGGCAATAGCTAACAAAACCAGAGCAGTCGAAGCTGTTCGGGCCAATTCCGCCCCAGGAATAAGCGCAACCAAGCTTGCTGTATGCACGCGAGACAACAGAACCGCCATCGACGGACTGGCTCGGAGCAGAAGGCGTCGGAGCCGGAGCAGGCGTGGAGGGCTGCGGCGTCGGAGCGGGTGTCGGCGTAGGAGCCGGAGTGTTGCCGCCCTGGTTGTTATTGCTGGTCTGGCCACCGTTGTTGGTGTTCTCGGTCGTACCGGCAGTCTCGTTGCTCACCGTGGCCTTCTCGGCGGTGCTAGCGTTGATGCCGGCCTGCAGCGCGGCATTGGCCTCGGCCTCGGCGGCAAGCTCGGCCTGCAGCTGCGAATCCAGGGAATTTACGACGTTCTGGGCTTCAGCCTGCTGGGCGTTAAGCTCGTCGACCTTCTTTTGCGTGGTGGCGACGTTCTTCTCCTGCTCGGCCTGCTTATCGGTGAGCTGCTGCTTAAGCTCCTTTACCTCTTGAATGGTCTGAGCCTGCTTATCAGAAACTTTGCCGTAGTAGAACAGACGGTTGAGCATATCGCTCAGATCATCGACACCCGTCAGAACCTGAAGCAGGCTCAGACCGCCGGTTTTGTACTCGCCGGCGACATAGGTCGAGAGCTTGGCCTGACCATCGGCGATCTCCTGCTGCTTTTGCGTGATCTCGCCGGCAGTCTGATCGAGCGCTTGCGTCTGCGTGGCGAGCTCATCGTAAATCTGCTGAGTTTGGGTACCGATCTGCTCGAGCTTCGTACGAGCAGCGGCAAGGTCGGATGCGGTATCGGCGTAGGCAGGAGCCGCGAGGCCCAAGCCCAAAACACAAGCGAGGGTTGCCGTAGCAGCGCAGCGTGCCATGTTTTTGTGCGTGTTTGCTGTGCGCATGTAGCTTCCTTTCCAGTAACTAAGGGTAACGGCTAGCCTACCGTCACCAGGCTAAAGAGCTCCACATCGTCATCAGACGGCGTGAGCTTCTCGCGCGGGTTGAGAAACGCAAGCTCAAGTATACAACCGTAACCGATAAGCTTTGCGCCCATATCTCGCACCAGTTTACCTGTTGCCTCGACGGTTCCGCCCGTCGCGACCAAGTCGTCCAGAATCAACACGGTATCTTTAGAGCTGATAGCGTCGGCATGGATCTCAATTGAATCGGTGCCGTACTCGAGCTCGTAGCTCTGGCTTACGGTCTCGCGCGGCAGCTTGCCCGGTTTACGTGCGGGAACAAAGCCGGCGCCAAGGGCTACAGCCACCGGTACGCCAACCATAAAGCCGCGAGCCTCGGGACCCACGACCTTGGTGATTCCCATGCCGGCAAAGTGCTCGGCGAGGGCATCGGTCATGGCTTTGAGCGCCTCGGGATTGCCAAAGAGGGGCGTGATGTCTTTGAAGATGACTCCGGGCTCGGGATAGTCGGGGATGTCGACGATTTGAGATTCGAAGTCGTACATTGCATGACCTTTCAATGGGTTGCCGGATAAGCGGCAGCGGTTATTTGCCCGCCGTGGCGGTGCCGGAGTGCGAAGGGGCGACGACCTTGAGCGGCTTTACGAGAGAATCCTCGTGCGAAGCCGGCGTGGCTATCTCTTCGTTTTTGGCTTTGGTGGACTCGGAGCGAGTGATTTCCTCATCGAGTGCATCGATGTCGGCGTCCTCGACCACGGCGTTGAGCGACTCAAAAACGCGGTTCTTGAGCAGCGCAGTGTGCACACCCTCGGTCAGGTCGTGAAGCTTCTTAAACGCACGCTCGAGCTTGGCGTCGCGCTCGTCATCGGAGGTATCCATTCCAAGCATGCTCACGAGCACCTGCTCAAACATCGAGGACTCGCGGTTGGCGGAAGACACGTACTGACGCAGGTTGCGGGGCTCGATATGGAAGCGTGACAGCTCGGAGCAGTAGCGGATGATCGGAAAATCGCGACCATCGACGAGCTCACGATTCTGCGGACTCTTGATGATGCGAATGAGGTCGTTCTCGGCGAGCGAGCGGATAAACGAAATCTCGACGCCCAGCATATCGGGAATGGTCTCGATGGGATGCAGCTTTTGCTTAGTCTCCTTGGGCTCCGTCTTGAGCGGAACATCGGATAGCAAGCCCACCTCGTAGGCGAGCGTTGACAGGTCCGTGGCGTTTTCCAAGCGCTGCTTAATCACGTTGAGAGGCATGTAGCGGGTCTTCTGCAAATGCAGGATGACCTCCAGGCGATCAACGTCCTCCTTAGAGTACTGACGGTATCCCTTAGGCGTACGATGAGGGGTAATGAGCCCCTCATCTTCTAGAAATCTAATTTTTGAGTTCGAAAGATCGGGGTATGCGCCTCGAAGTAGGTTGACGACTTGGCCGATACTCAGATAGTTGCGTTCGGCCATGCCCTACTCACCGGTTTCGATGCGCTCCGGCGTGCTCTCGTGGTAGATGAGCGTAAACGTACCGATCTGGACGGAAGAACCGTCGTGCAGCGGGGCTGCATTGACGATGGCACCGTCGACCCAGGTGCCATTGAGCGAGCCCAAGTCCTCGATGCGAGCGCCGAGGCCCTCGCGGATAATGCGCGCGTGGCTGCGCGAAACAGTCATGTCGTTGAGGAAGATGCCGTTCGCAGGATCGCGGCCAATGGTGGTCACGTCGTCCTCGAGCTCAAAGGCGGCACCAGTCTGCGGACCCTTGACGATGGACAGAACGGGGGCGGTGATGCGCACGTTGGCCATGAGGTCGGGAACGGTGACGTCGCTTGAAGGCACGCGGAATACGCAGGTAGCGTCAGCAGTCTTATCATTCTGAGGCATATTGTTAACCATGTTGTCCATGACAACCCCTAACTTATCGCGGACGTGCCGCAAATAATGAACCGTACGTAATCATACCCCAATGAATCAGTCTTCGATTTCAGGGTTCAGAAAGTCGATGTCCTCGTCCTCGGGATGCGCGAGAGCCTGTTTAATGGCCACTCCGCCCTTAATGGAGTAGATGACAGCCGTGAGCATGGAGAAGATCACGCCGCCATACACGAAGAAGATGCCGAGGGGCACCGAGCTTCCGTTGAGACCCGGGAAGGCCGTGAACGTGGAAGGCAGCAGATGCCAGCCGTCCACGATGGGAAAGCCGAGCAGCATGAGCGAGAAGCCGGTCATGAGCAGCGCGGTGGCAATCTTTCCGGGAAAGACGACATCGATGGGGCGACGGTGATAATGACGCACGATAAGCGTGCCGATGCCCAGATAGATGTCGCGGCCGATAATGAGCACGCAGACCCAGATGGGCAGCTCTCCTCGGACCACCAGTCCAAGTACGCCGGTGAACAGCAGCGCACGGTCGCAAATGGGGTCCATGACCTTGCCGAGCCACGAGACCGTTTTGGTCATGCGGGCGATCTGACCGTCCATCCAGTCGGTGGAGGCGGCAACAGCGTAGATAACGATGGCGATGACGCGGTTGTTATCCGTCACAAACAGGTACAGAAATACCAGAGTGAGGATCAGGCGCGTAAAGGTGATGAAATTGGAGATCGTAAAGATCTTATTCGACGGGTAATCGGAAGTGCCGATAAGCTCCTTTTTGATCTTCTTTTTGATGCCCACAGGACTCCCCCGCTGGTTAACGACAAAACTTTCGCTACTATACCCGTTCCGGCGATGTCTATCCAGCGTAAGCATAGAGAGTCCAGACATATGGAGGATGCTACTGGGTTGTGCGGGATTCTGCATTTGTGTACATCAGCCTCCAAATATGATATTTTTCGGCATCTTTGATGGCTGATGTACACGTTTTGATTCGGTGATTACATCGATCGGGAAAGTTGTTGCCTTAAACAAATTAATCATGATGTGCGGGTCGAGAAGGGTTGGCGCCAAAAGAACCCAACGGCCGTTATGGCTTCGTTAGAAACGCGCCCCACCATGGATGGTGAACCCGAAAGGTAAGGCGCGCGGGCACGGTGACTCGGCCCGCGCTCCCGGAAGAGAAAGGATAAACCCATGGGTTTCATGCTCGAGACGCGTGGGCTCACCAAGCGCTTCGGCCGCGGCGACCAGGCGCAGGACGCCGTGGCCGACGTGAGCCTTCATATCCGCGAGGGCGAGGTGTACGGGCTGCTCGGTCCCAACGGCGCCGGCAAGTCGACAACGCTCAAGATGATCTGCGGGATGCTGCGGCCGACGGCCGGGGAGATCCTCTTTGCCGGGCACGCCTGGCGCCGCGAGGACCTCTACGCAATCGGCAGCCTCATCGAGGAGGCGCCGCTCTACCCCAACCTCACCGCGCGCGAGAACCTGCGCGTGCGCACCACGCTGCTGGGCCTTCCCGAGAGCCGCATAGATGAGGTGCTCGCCGCCGTGGACCTCGCGGACACCGGGAAGAAGCGCGCCGGGCGCTTCTCGATGGGGATGCGGCAGCGCCTGGGGCTCGCGTTGGCGCTGATCGCCCGGCCACGCCTGCTCGTGCTCGACGAGCCCACCAACGGCCTCGACCCCATCGGCATCGAGGAACTGCGCGACCAGATCCGCGGCTTCGCGGCGGCGGGTACGACGGTGATCGTCTCGAGCCACATCCTCTCCGAGGTGCAGCAGATGGCAGACACCATCGGCATCATCTGCGGGGGGCGCCTTGCCTACGAGGATGCGCTTCGTCCCGGGCAGGACCTCGAGGAACTCTTCATGAGCTTCTGCCGGGAAGGGCGACGAGCGCGCGGGGAGGTGGCGGCATGACGGGCGAGAAAGGCGGCCTGCTCGCGGGCCTGCGCGCCGAGGCCCTGAAGTCGCGCCACGCGGCACCGGTTCGCCTGGCCGTGCTCATGGCGCTGCCGATGCCGCTGCTCGGCGCGATGCCCTACCGGGGCGTGCAGATCTTTAGCGCGTGGAACTACTGGTACGCGCTCTTCCTGCCCGTGTCTCTATCGCTTGTGGTGGCGTGCGTCGCGCGGGCGGACGCTCGCACGCGGATGCGGGGGCTTCTGGGCCTGGGCTTCCCGCTCGGGCGAGCCTGGTGGGCCAAGGCGCTCTGGTGCCTCGCTCTTTGCACGCTCTCGAACCTCGTGGTCTTCGTCATCTACCTCGCGGGATCGGCGTTCTCCTCGCAGGGTCTCACGGCCGCGGGCACGCTCACGATGCTCCTCTGCGCGCTCGCCAACACGGTGACCGCGGCGTGGATGATCCCCGCAGGGCTCTTCCTCACGGCGCGGCTCGGCATGCTCGCGGGCATCTTCTGCCCGCTCGCCGCGCAACTCGTAGGTGGGTTCGCCTGGTCGTTGGTGCCGCTGCCGCAGCTCTTTCCGCCGTCGGCGAACATGGTCATCCCCACGAGCTTCATCCCCGTGCTGCCGAGCGGCGAGCCGCTCGCGGCGGACATGGCGCTCGGCGGGGCGCTCATGGCGGACGGCATGCTCACGCTGGCGGGCCTTGCGGTCTGCGCGCTCGCGTTCGCCGCGCTCACGGCGGCGGGCGCGGCCTGGTTCGCGCGCTCCGAGGAGAGGTGATGGCCATGACACGACTCTCCGACCCGACGCCGCGCATGACTCTCCCGCGGGCCCTGCTCTCCGAGGCCCTGCGCCTGGCGCGCTCCCCGCTCGCGGCGGTGCACCTCGCCTGCGGCCTGGCGGCCGGTCTTGCCTGCGGCGAGTACTTCTCCGTAACCCGATGGGACCCGGCGCTGGGCGCGGACGCCTACGCCCAGTTCCTCGGCGCCCTCATGCCGCTCATGTCCGCCATCGTCTGCGGGCTCGCCGTGGACGAGGAGCGCGCTGCCGGGCGCCTCACCAACCTCACGGCGGTCCCCTCGCGAGGGCGCGCCGTCGCGGCGAAGCTGCTCGCCCTTGCGGCGCTCGGCGCGGGCGCGCTGGCCGTGGCGCTCAGCGTGTTCGGGGC
>JAIIWC010000015.1 GCA_022745215.1 Collinsella sp.
TCGACGAAACTGGAGAGGAGGTATTACGAGCTCCTGTGCGAATTGGAGAGAACGCTCCCGCAAACTGCCTCTTGACAACTTATAGGAGCGTCGGTTTTGATTTTGCCAAATGCGGCGTGGTTGGGGGCAGGCGATTTATCGTAGTAATCCGGCATAGTTTTGTTCGCGGCGGCCCAACCGCGCGTTCACGCGCGGGGCCGATGGGGCATTTTTGCCCCACCGGCCCCTATTCCAGCACTATTCCGGCTTGGTTTCTACCGTGGGAGTCTTATCCGCCGCAACCGGGGTGCGGGCGGTGTCCATAGTCAGGCAGTGTTTGGGGCAGCTCTCGATGCACTCGCCGCATACCACGCAGGCATACGGGTCAATCGACCACGTTCCTCCCTTGCGATCGACCGCGAGCGCGCCCGCCGGGCAGCGGCGCGCGCACATGCCGCAGCAGATGCACACGTCCATGTCGTTGACGATATGCCCGCGCAAGCGCTCGGGTGCCGTCAACTCCTCCTGCGGATAGCACACCGTGACCGGCTGCTTGACCATAGAACCCAAGGCCGTCTTGGCAAATGTCAGTAAACTCATGCCACGCCTACCTTTCCGTGCAACTAATGCAGGGGTCGATGGTCAGGATAATCATAGGCACGTTGGCAATGAGCACACCCTGCAGCGCGTGCGTCAGGCCCGCCAGGTTCTGCGACGTCGGCGTGCGCACGCGGAAGCGATCCAGGTTCTTGGTGCCGTTGCCGCGCACATAGTAGTACGCCTCGCCGCGCGGCTGCTCAATCACGACCTCGCCGCGCGCGCCGTCGGCCGGTGTGAGCTTGGTGCGCCCGCCGATGCCGTCGTGCGGAATCTTGTCCACGAGTTCCTTGATAATGTCCATGGCCTGCGTGACCTCGGCGCAGCGCACCTGGCAGCGGGCGTAGCAGTCGCCGTCGGTGGCGACAATCGGCTCAAACGCAGCCAAGTCCGCATAGGCGCCGTCGCCGAACATGCGCACGTCGTAGTCCACGCCCGAGGCGCGCCCGAACGGGCCGACCATCGAAAGCTCCAGCGCGTCCTTCTTGCTGATCACGCCCACGCCATGCAGGCGCTCGCCACAGCTGGCATCGTCCAAAAACGTATGCACCAGGGCCTCGTAATCGGGACGCATGGCATCGAGCGTCTGGACGATGCCCGCCAACTCGGAGTCCTCGATGTCGTGCTTCAGGCCGCCAATCTCGTTAATCGACAGGATCACGCGGCCGCCGCAAGTGCTCTCGAAGATCTTGAGAATCTGCTCGCGCAGGGTCCACGAACGATAGAACAGCGCCTCAAAACCAAAGGCGTCGGCGAGCAGGCCCAGCCACAGCAGGTGCGAGTGAATACGAGAAAGCTCGTGCAAAATGGTGCGGATATACTGCACGCGGCCGGGCACCTCGATGTCGAGCATGCGCTCGCAGGCGCTGGCATAGCCGCAGCTGTGGCCCACGGCGCAGATGCCGCAGATGCGCTCGGCGATGTAGCCAAACTGATGCATATCGCGCTTTTCGGTGAGTTTCTCGAGCCCGCGGTGCACAAAGCCGATCTGCGGAATTGCCTCGATGACGCGGTCGTCCTCGATCACTAGGTCCAGATGAAGCGGCTCGGGCAGCACCGGGTGCTGCGGGCCAAACGGAATAACGGAGCGATGTGCCATGGACCTTACGCCTCCTTTTTCTGCTTGTCGCGGGCGGCCTTGGCGGCAAGCGCCGCGCGGACCTTGGCCGCTTTCTCGGGATCCATGGCGGCGAGCTTTGCTTCCAGCTCGGCGGCTTTGAGCGCCGCCTTCGCAGCAGTCTCGTCATGTTGAGCATCGGAGCCAGCAGCCGCAGCGGGCTGGGCGGCGGCAGCGCCCGCAGCGCCCTCCCCCGCAGCCGCAGCGGCCGCAGCGACGGCCTTCTCGGCCGCAGCCTTGCGCGCCTTAGCCTCGGCGGCGGCGCGGACCTTCATGGCCTTCTCGCGCGCGGCCTTCACCTCGGGCGTGATCACACTCATGGGCTCGGCAGTCGAGACCTGGTAAAAAAAGCCGTTAAAGTCGACCTGCATGTCGGTGATGGCAAGACCAAACAGGTCATGTGCCTCGTTCTCAAACGGGAACACCGCCGGATAGTACGAGCTAATCGAAGGGATCTCTTGGTACTGGCCGATACCCTCGACCACCAGATTCTCGATCGCATAGTTACCGTCCTGAGCAATTTGCTCCCGGGCGGCGCGAATGTTGATAAACGTATAGACCAGGCGATACGAGCCATCGTCCACACAGCGCTCGGCATGCATCTGCACAAAGCGCGCACCGGCACCCTTGAGCGCCTGCACATGCGGCAACAGCTCATCGATCCCGACGGTGGTATAGATTGCCTTTTGCATTACTCGGCCTCCTTTGCAGCGGCGGGCGCGTCGGCAGCGCCGTCAGCAGCGGCAGGCGCACCGTTAGCGGCGCCCGCGTCGGCACCGGCCCCAGCCCCGACCTCCGCAGCAGCCACAAACCCGTCCTCGCCCAGCTCAACGCCACCGTCCCAGGTTGCGGCGCCGCCCACGGTGAGCGGATCGCCGCCGGCGCGCATCACGGCCTCCTTCTGGTCCAGGATGCCGCACGCCTCCACGATGGCATCGATCACGGTCTCGGGGCGAATGGCGCACCCGGGCGCGTACACATCCACGGGAATCGCGCGGTCCACGCCGCCGATCACGTTATAGGCATCGCGGAATACGCCGCCCGAGCACGCGCAGATACCGCAGGCCACCACGCACTTGGGCTCGAGCATCTGGTTGTAGATCTGGCGCACGACGGGCAGGTTCTGCGCGTTGACCGACCCCGTCACCAAAAAGATATCCGCATGCTTGGGGTTGCCGGTGTTGACCACACCAAAACGCTCCGCATCGAACAGTGGGGTAAGCGAGGCCAGCACCTCGATATCGCATCCGTTGCAGCTCGAGCCGTCGTAATGAATAACCCACGGCGAGCGCGACATTTTATGATCCATGGATGCCGCCTCCTAAATAAACACGTCGACGAGAATGGGCATAAGGTTGAGCAGGCCAAACACCAGCGCCACGCCCCAGCCGAGCTTAAAGCAGCTGCGCCAGGTGCTACGGGCGAAGGTGTTGTCGATCAGCACCTCGACAAAATACGTCGCGACCATCACGACCAGGGCAACCACCCAGCTCACCGGGTTGTCCCAGACAAAGAACATGCCCACCCACATCAAAAACAGCACGGTCTCGCACCAGTGCATAAGGGTCATCTTGGCCAGCGTGCCGCCGCTCATCTCGGTGGCGACGCCCTGGACGATCTCCTGATGCGCGTGATGCGAGTACGAAAGATCGAACGGCGACTTGCGCAGCTTGATGGTAAGCACCGCGAGCAGCGCAAGGAAAATGGGCGCGCTGTACACGATGATGGGGGCTGACTGCCCGGTCACGGCGATGGAATCGAAGCTGTCGGTGGCGAGATACAGGCCCACGCTCATCAGCAGAACGGCGGGCTCGTAGCTCATAACCTGCAGCAGCTCGCGGTCGGCGCCAACCTGAGCAAACGGGCTTTGTGTCGAGGCGGACGCCAGCACCACAAAGATCGCGGCGAGCGTCACCATAAAGGCGCACAACAGCGTGTTGGAACCCGACACAAAGATGCCGCCGCCCACGACGGTAAAGATGAGCGCGCATGCCATATAGGTATCGTCCATGGTGTTTACGCTGGCAGGAGCCTTGCGCAGGAGCTTGGCAACGTCGTAGAAGGGCTGCAGCAAGCGCGGGCCCACGCGGCCCTGCATGCGAGCCGAAAGTTTGCGGTCAAGACCGTCGATCAAGCCGCCCACAAGCGGCGCCAGCAGGGCAAACACCACGGTGCCTATAAAGATGCCCACGACGCCCGAGCCTTCAAAATACTTGCCGCGCAGCACCGAGGGCGCGCTCATGGCAAGTCTCTCGGGCCCAATCCACGCGCAACACAGCAGCGCGAACAGGATAATGCTGCAGCACACGACGCTACCCGCGGGGCCAATACGCTTCTCGCCAAGGGCGTCCTCCGAGTACCAATTGCGCTTTTCGGCCTTCACCTCGCGTCCCATCGAGCCGCGGAAATAGCGGTAATTGTCGGTTCCCACACCCGAAAGATATACGTTTACGTGCGGTTTGTTGCTCACGCGGAACGACGTCAGCAGCACCACGGCGATAAACGCCACGATAACCACCATCAGATACATGGAGTCCTTGCCAATAACGTACGGCACGCGGCCAAACACCATGGCCAAGTAAGGCGACACCAGACCGCTCGAGATAACCGGGAACGCCACGCAGCACAGAATCAGCAGCGCGGCGATGGTGTTGAGGGCCATCCATTCGGTCTTATGGACATTGACCTCGACGTTTTGAGCCGTGGGGTCGACGCCCGAAAGCTTGGCAAGCCACTTACCCCAGAAGAAGAACGTCGCGGCCGAGCCAAAGGCCAGCACCATGATCATAAGCACGTTGCCAGTCTGCGCGAACGCCACCAGGGCACCCCACTTGGACACGAGCATGCCAAACGGCGCCACGAACATGCCCATGATGCCCAGCATCATCAGACGCGTCAGGTGCGGCATGCGGCTGAACATACCGTCCATGTCCTCGATATTGCGGCTGCCGATATGATGCTCGGCCGTGCCCACGCACAGGAACAGCAGCGACTTTGCCACCGTGTGGAACAGGATTAGGAAGATGGCGGCCCACACGGCCTCGGGCGCGCCGACACCCAGGCAGGCACTGATGAGGCCCAGGTTGGAGATGGTGGAGTACGCGAGCACGCGTTTGGCGTTGCTCTGCGAGATGGCCATGAGGGCAGCGAGCAAAAACGTAATAGCACCCACACTCGTGACCATAAAGCCGGTCACGGGATAGATGGCATAGAGCGGGCTCAGTTTGACCATCAGGAACACGCCGGCCTTGACCATGGTGGACGAGTGCAGCAGGGCGCTCGTGGGTGTGGGGGCGACCATAGCACCGAGCAGCCAGGTATGGAACGGCATCTGCGCTGCCTTGGTAAGGGCGGCGAGCGACAGCAGAACGACCGGCATCACCAGCAGCGCGGACTGCGCGGTGCCGGCGCCGGAAAGCTCGATCATGCCCGAGATGGTCAGCGGCATGCCGTTAACGTGCAGGTATATGAGTCCGGCCAAAAACGCGATACCGCCCAGCATGTTGAGGATGATCTGGGTAAAGGCGTTCTTGATGGCCTCGGGCGTGCGCGTGTAGCCAATCATAAGGAACGAGCACACGGTGGTGATTTCCCAACCGCAGAACAGCCACTCAAGGTTGTCGCTCGTCACGATGACGAACATGGCCGAGAGGAACAGGAACATAAGCGCCAGGAACTGCGGGCGACGGTCGGGCGCGGTCTGCCCGCGCAGCGCTGCCTCGTGCTCGTCGTGGGCCTGGAAGTCCTTCATGTAGCCCAGGGCATACACGCAAATCAGGCTGCCGACGATGCCGACGGCGAGAACCATGATCACACTCATGTAGTCCAGGTAGAGTGGCGTCGCCGTGACGGCTTCGGTCGTGGGCAGTGTCATGGCTGCAAAGGCAAGCGAGCCCACCAGCTGGATTATGCCGAGCACCGTGGTGAGCGCGTTCCTATATTTGTACGCGTTGTACAGGATGACGGCGCACAGGATGACGTCGATGACGGAGCTGATGACGGAGAGCATGTGCGAGGTGCCCGGTGCCACCTCGAAGCTCTGCGGGCCCGTGCCAAAAAACATGACGGCGACTACAACCGTCACCGCCATAATGATGCCAGAGCCTACAAGCCCTAGCGCATCGCGGGCGCGGTCACCGCGCGCGAGCAGCATGCCCAGCGCCGGTACCAGCGGAAACAGGGTAAGGAAATACAGTAGCGTCATACCATCACTCCCCCATGCAAAAACGCTGCAATTGTTTAACGTTATAGCTCAGTTGAGGAGTAGCGGCGGCGGGTTTTCGGTCAACTGAGGAGTTTTAGGCGTACGGGGTAACGAGTCTGTCCGCTTTGGAGCAGAGAGGCGACGCTCCCCCTATCGCGGCGGCGAGCGCACGGGCCACTGCGCGCGGTTTATTAACCACTTTGGAGGATGTTCCAGTAGGCTCACGACGGTCCAAAAAGTTGGCGCGGCAAGAAAAATGCGCCCCTGTGGGCGCACCATCCCGTCCGCTATTCCGCCTTTTTAACGCGCGGCTTGCGACCGCGCGGCTTATCAACCAGCGCGGACTCACCGCTCTCGCGATACTGGCGGCACCAAGCCTTGACCGAAGACTCGCTGGGAATCTTGTGCTTGATCATGGCCTCGCGAACCGTTAAGCCGTTTTCCAAGCGGTCCTTGACCACGGCGAGCTTAACTTCGTACGAATAGGTGTGATGATGCGAACCGGCGTTGAGAACGGCGTCGGCACCGCCTACGGCATACGCGCGGGCCCACTGACGAGCCGTGGCCTGGGGAATGCCAAGCTCCGCGGCGAGGGCGCGATGACCGACCCCCTCTTGGAGGATCTCGACGGCGCGCTGCCTAACCTCGGGCGCATGCGTGCGAGTCCTAGTTGCTTCCGACATACCAGCCACTTCTTAGCCTTAACCGTTAATCTGCTTTCTTACGTGCAAGTTAGATAGTAGCATTTTACTGTTTGCTCAAAGCAGTTAATTAAAATAGACGCGGCGTTATCTGGGCATTTGGCACTAATTTACGACATTTCTTTATCGATTATTTACGCTGGTAGCTGACTCGCAGCCAATCGTCATTCGCCTGTCAACAAAATTGACACCTCTTTATGCCCTTTGGCATAGAGGATATAGTTATTAACCCCTCCCCCAATAATTTTGAGTAATCGGCAAGGCAGTAGACGTCCTTACTCCTCATGATTACCGCGCATTGCCATCCACCGGAGCAAAACAAAAAGGGCGGGGCCTGCTGCGCTTGCAGGCCCCGCACCGGTTGACACCCGACGGGACGCAGCCGGGCGAGGCGGATCCGTGCTACCGCCCCGCCTGGCCGCGATGTTCAACTACAGCTCGTTGGCCGCGTGATACGCCGTGCGAATGGCGCTCGCGATGTCGGCGGTGCGCTCGCCCGAGCAGTCGCCCACGCAGGTCACGGGCACCGTCACGCCATCCAGGTCAAACGCGTTGGCCTTGGAGCCCACGGCCATCACCACGTAATCGCAGGCGATCTTCACCGGCTCCTCGGGGCCGTCCTCGGTGGTGTGCACGGCCTCCACGCCCTCGTCGGTAATGGCGGTCAGGCGGGTCTTAACGTGCTGTTCCACGTTGTGGGCGGCGAAGTCGCTCATGATCAGCGGCAGAATGGTCTCGGACTCGCCCGCGGCAATCTTGTCGAGCATCTCGACGATCGCCACCTCGCAGCCGCGCTGCAGCAGGTACTCGGCAGTCTCGGTGCCCACCAGGCCACCGCCAATGACGGCGACGCGCCCGCTGAGCTCCACCTTGCCGGCCAGCACGTCCCAGCTCGAGACGACCTTGTTCGAGTCGGCACCCGGAACGGGGATGACCACGTCGTGCGCGCCCACAGCCACAATCGCGGCGTCGGCGGCGTTGAGATCCTCGGCCGTAGCGGCATGGTTGAGCTCGACCTTCACGCCCAGGCCGGGCAGAATCTTCTCGTAATACTCGACCGAGCGCATAATCTCATCCTTGCGCGGAGGCGCGGCCGCCAGCACAATCTGGCCGCCCAAGTGATCGCTCGCCTCATAGACGGTCACGTCGTAGCCGCGCTTGGCCGCCACGCGTGCGGCCTCCAGGCCGGCGATGCCGCCGCCCACCACGGCGATCTTCTTGTCGCCCTCGCCCGGCTTAATGGCGATGGTCGCCTCGTCGCCGTTCTCGGCGTTGAGCACGCACGAGATGTACTTGCGGTTTTGAATCGCGTCGACGCAGCCCTTGTTGCAGTTGAGGCACTCGCGGATGGGCTCGCCGGTCGCGGCCTTCAGCGCAATGTCGGGGTCGCACATGAGCGAGCGGCCATAGGCGATAATGTCGGCCGCGCCGTCCTCAAGAATCTTCTCGCCGGCCTCGACCGAAACAACACGGCCGACGGTTGCCACCGGCACGGAGACCAGGGCCTTGACGCGCTCGGCCACGGGCAGCGTCCAGTTGTAGGGCATGGCACCCATGGGCGGAATGGTGTCGCCCATGTTGCCGGTGTGGTTGGCCTGCGCGACCTGGATCATGTCGATGCCCGCGCCCTCGAGCAGCTTGGCAAACTCGCAGGCCTCGTCGGGCTGCAGGCCACCCTTGCCGCGCGGCGTGCCGTCGGGGTTCTCCATGATCACGGGGAGCTTGTACTCCACCATCAGCTGCGGCGCGGCTTCCTTAATGGCGGCGACGACCTCGAGCGCATAGCGAACGCGGTTCTCGAACGAGCCACCGTACTCGTCGGTGCGCTGGTTGAGGATGGCCGAGCACAGCGAACCCACCAGACGGTCGCCGTGGACCTCGATGGCGTCGATGCCGGCCTGCTGCGCGCGAGCGGCCGAGGCGGCGATGGCCTCCTTGATCTGGGTGAGCTGCTCTACGCTCGCCTCGTTCACAAAGTGCTGCATATCGTGGTGCAACTTGGCGTAGGCCTGCTTGCGGATCTCGTTGGACTCGGCCATCTTGGCGGCAAAGGTCTCCTCGTCGCCGGCGGCCTTGGCCTCCTGCGCAGCCTTGGCGGCGGCCATGGAACCCATGACCATGCGGCCGACGCCGGGCACGTCGTACTCGGGGTGGAACAGCTGCAGCGCGACCTTGGCGCCGTGCTTGTGAACGGCGTCGGCCAGCGCCTTAAACGTGGGGATCTGGGCGTCGGTCGCCAACTTGGGCGTGGGGCTTGCGGTCATAACGGGAGCAACGTCGCCGATGACGATGTAGCTCACGCCGCCACGGGCCAGGCGCTCGTAAAAAGCCAGGCTGCGCTCGCCGATGGAGCCGTCGCGCTCCTCATAGCCGGTGGTTAGCGGCGGGAACATAATGCGGTTTTTGAGCTCAAGGGGGCCAACCGTAATGGGCTGGAGCAGCTTGGATGCGGGTGCGGTCATGGACATTCCTCTCTTGTAGGCGCGGCGGCGATGTTGCCGCGTAGTTGTTTAGAGGATATGGCATGGGAGCACAGCGGCGCAACGGAAATCGGCAGACAGCAGGTAGCGGCAGGTGGATGGGGCGGGGCGGCCCGTCGGTTTGTCTCGATCTGTAACACCTACAGGCCAAAAACGACCCTAGATGTTACAGATCGAGACAAACCAACCCGGCCCGCTAGAACATCTAAATCTGTAACAGCTACTCGGCAAAATCCATCCCTCGTGTTACAGAATTAGATAAACGGGGGCCGGCTGCCGAAAAATCTCGTTCTGTAACATCTATCGGCCAAAAACGGCCCCACGTGTTACAGATCAAGACATTCCCCTCGGCCCATCCTCAACAATCTCAATCCGTAACATCTAGGCCCGCTTTTGACCCCTACCCGTTACAGATTGAGATTTTGTTTGAGATTTGCCGAGGGACTATATCCACGCGTCATCGAAGCCACTGCGACAGAAGTGCGACATTACTGCGACAGAAGTGCGACATTACTGCGACAGAGGTGCGAAATAGATCGACCACCTTACCTTATCGTGTAGAACTGTTTTGGGTCGTTATGGGATGAGCCGTGCCATTCGAGCAGCCCGTCTTCCTCAATTAACTTACCAAGCACCCGGCTTGCTGTGCGGCGATTTCTCCCGATGTGCGCTGCAAGCTCCCTTGCTGTCACCCTTCCGTTCGCAAAGGCCAACCTGACGGCGGCGAGCTCATACTCCCCCAATGAGGCGATCACCTCCGGTGATACCTTGTCCTCGAGAGCCTCGCTTCTCCTTACGGTTCTGGCAACGATATTGTTCTCAAGCGTTAGCTGAACCCTTGCCCCATCAGGTTCCGTGTAGACCGGATCATTGAGCAGAGAGTTTTGCATCTCGGTATAAATGCGCTTGACGCCCTCGTTTAGCTCCCGAACCCAACCAAATTCAACCAGCGTGCGCGCGATGCGTGGGTTGCGCGAGTAACGAGTGGTCCTCATGTTGTCGAGCGTCACGATATTGGGAAGCGCGCCTGGACTGATGATTTCCAAACGGTCGTCGAACATCGAGACCCGGATGTAGTCGCCGCGAAACGAGTAGTCGCGATGTGTCACCGCGTTGACCAAGCCCTCGAACCAGGCGAACTCAGGATACTCAGGCACGGTCTGGAATTTCCCGTCGGGCCCCAGGAACTGAAATTCGCGGAGCATGCTCGAGATGAGTTCGTAGGCGTCTTGGATCACCTTAGGCAGCGGCCCACAGAAGCTTCGTTCTTTCGTGATGTTGAGACGCTCGCCCGTCTCCATTTTGACGCCGTCGTAGCGCAGGACACGGACTCGCGCCTGTGGCATCATCGCGGACGGATCCAGCGCGAATAGCAGGGCTCCAGCAACGGTCAGCTTTCCGTCACGCATAAAACGACGACTTCTAAGGACCTGCTCGTCGGAAACTTCGGTTCCAAGAATCCCTTTGTAGCGATCAAGCACTTCATGGTCCACGTCATCTAGGGAGGAATCCTCAACAAGCTCGTCCTCGAAGATTCTCTGCCCCTTATCGTACTCGAGGGCAAATACCTGTTCGCGGCTGAGCCTCACGCTCTTGTCGTCCTGCCGCAAGAAAACCTCGCCGTCGCTCACGCGAGCAACAGAGTGGTTGGTCGAGGCATCGATGTCCAAAACGAGAACGAAGTCCTCCTCGCCCGAAGAATTGACCACGGGGATTCGGTCTTTGCGGACAATAGGGGTTGGCGTGCAAGTCGTGAGCGCAGCGCGCTCGAATTTCTCAATGTCGCGCGCGCCGTTACGCTTGAAGCCCGTTACCTCACCATTATCCTCGATACCGATAACGAGCTTGCCTCCCGCCGAGTTGGCGAATGCACTAATATGCTTCGCAATCTCCTTGTCATCCTTGCGGGCGCTCTTTCGATCGAAGTACTGATTCTCCCTGAGAGTGGAAAATAGAATCACATCGTTTGTCGCAATGGGTTGCTGCATTGCCGCCTCCTTACATGGCTCCATAAAGAAGTGTAAGTCAAAGGCATCGTATAGACGGCCCCTACATAGCGGCCCCTTTATTGTTTTTAAGACGTCACTGTTTCTAGTTAAGGATCGTTAAGGGTCGTCGCAGCTCCTTCCAATTGGAGTCTATCAATCGACAAGTCAATCCATCCGGCCCGTGATTATCGATAGCCCGTCCGCCTCACATAATAAAAAGAGTCAAGATTCACTCATAAAGGAGAGCAACAACAAAATCTCAATCTGTAACAACAACTCGGCAAAATCCGTCCCTCGTGTTACAGATTTAGACAAACGGGGGCCGGCTGCCGGAAAATCTCGATCTGTAACATCTAGCCGTCCAAATCGGGTCTACGCGTTACAGATCGAGATTTTGTTTGAGAGGTTGAGAATTGGACCGAAAACACGGTCCCGGAATAACAAAAAAGCTCGCCGGCTAGGCCGACGAGCTGCAAATTCTTGGTCGCGGGGGCAGGATTTGAACCTACGACCTCCGGGTTATGAGCCCGGCGAGCTACCAGACTGCTCCACCCCGCAATGTCTGGGCGCCTCATGTGCGCAAGAAAGAATATTACGCGTGAGTTCGGTGAACGGCAAGGAAAATCTCGTAGAGCATAATTCCTTCATATTTAGAACTCCTCAGCCCCTATCACCGTGAACGAATCGCAGCCGAGCGCCGCCGGCGGCGCGTATACAATGGTGCGCGTCCTTTTACGCCGACACCTGGAGTAGACATGCTGCTCGCTATCGATATGGGAAACACGCAGACGGCCATGGGCCTGTTTGACGGAGACGAGCTGGTGCAGTCGTGGCGCATGCCCACCGACCGCTCCTATACCGCCGACGAGATCCACGTGCGCCTGATGGGCTTCTTTAAGATGTACGACCTCTCGCTCGGCGCGGTCGACGCGATCGCCTTTGCCGGCGTGGTGCCGCAGCTCTCGCGCGAGTGGCACGCCGTGGCCAACCGCATCGCGGCAGACGCCATCGTCATTGGGCAGCAGACGGCGGCCGTGACCAAGCTGCGGGCGGCGCGTCCCCAGGCCGTTGGTGCCGACCGCATCGCCAACGCCGTCGCTGCCGAGACCTTCTACGGCGCTCCGGCGATCGTGGTGGACTTTGGCACCGCAACCAATATCGACGTTATCGACGAGGACGGCTATTACATTGGCGGAGCGATTGCGCCGGGCATCCGCATTTCGATGGACGCGCTCGCCGCCCGAGCCGCCAAGCTCGCTAGCGTTCCGCTCGAGGCGCCCGAGCACGCCATCGGCCGCGATACCGAGGAGTGCATCAAGGTCGGCGCCGTAACGGGCGCCGCCGCCATGGCCGAGGGCCTGGTCGCGCGCATGAAGCGCGAGCTGGGGCGCGAGGACGCCACCGTTATCGCCACGGGCGGTCTCGCCGGCATCGTCGCCGATTCGACCGATGCCTTCGACGTGGTCGACGGGCAACTCACCATCAAGGGCATCTGCGAAATCTACCGCCGCATGCAGGAGCTGGGATAGAGCAGGGGCTTAAGTCGAGCACGCCCGATGTCACAGCCCCGCAAACGTTCGCCAAGCCTATTCCTCAAAACTGAAAAATTTTCAATTTTGAGGAATAGAGACTCCTCGAATACGCCCAGCGCAGCGATATCGTGCATGTTTCCTATTCCTCAAAAACGAAAATTATTCAGTTTTGAGGAATAGGGCGCTGGCAACCCATTCACCAGACAAACGAAACCCTCCCCGGCACAGCCGAGGAGGGTCTTGTTGTCATCGCTATCTTTGAGCGCGGGCGCCTCGCGTTACAGTCCGCGAATCCGTACGGCCTCGGGCGGAAACTCCTGCTCGCCGGCATCGGTCTTGATGGTCGCGCGACCCCAGATGTCCAGGCCCGCAAACACACCGACCGCAAGCGGCAAACCGTTGGGCGACACCGCCGCGACCTGACGACCCAGCAGTGGCACCATGTCAAAGTACTCACCCAGCACCGGAGCCAGCGGGCCGGCGGCGCCCTGCGGGGTGTTCGCGACGGCAGCCCAGGCATCCACGCGGGCCAGCACGGCGGCGGCCAACGCCTCGATCAGCGCCTCATCTGCCATATCCACGCCAAGCTCGCCCAGCGCCGCACGCTCAATATCAACCGTCACCGCGGCAAACATGCCCGCAGCACCGGCACCGCCGTTAACGGCGACGCGCGCGAGCGACGTCTCAAACGCAGGCGCGCCGCACACGATGTCACTCGGCCACTGGATGCCCACCTTGCCGGCAAGCCCCAGGCCCGGCGTTGCGGCCGTGCCCGCGAGCGCGTCCATCATGCCCATTGCGGCCACAAACGGCAGGCCGTGGAAGGCGTGCATGTTCACATCCGGGCGCACGACCAGCGAAAACGTCAGCGATGCATCGCCCGCGTTCCACGCGCACCAGCCCGCGGACACGCCCTCGCGGCCCGCGTCACGCGCCGCGTCGAGCTCGGTGCCAGCGGCAACAGCATTCATCTCGATCATCTACATGCGCCCCAATTCGCCCACGATATGGCCCACGCGGTCCTCGGGCTCCTTGACCTCGACGCCGTTGTAGCGGAAGAACCGCGCCGGATCGTGCATCAGATCCTCGAGCGGCACCAGCACAAAGTCGCGCTCGCCGATCAGCGGATGCGGCAGGCGCAGCTTTTTGCCGCCGTGGGTCTCGCCGTCCATCCACAGCAGGTCCAGGTCGATGGTGCGCGGGCCGTTGGCCTTGGCCTTTTTGGAGCGGTCGCGGCCCAGCTCGGCCTCGATCTTCATGAGCTCGTCGAGCAGCACCAACGGCGCCAGCTCGGTCTTGATCTCGATGACGGCGTTGGCAAACGCGTCCTGGCGCATCTCGTAGGCCGGCTCGCTCTCGTAGATCTTGGAGGAGTTGGACACGCAGGTGAGTGGAATCTCGGCGATCATGTCGCGTGCGGCGCGGATGTTGTCACAGCGATGCCCCAGGTTGGAGCCCACGGCCACAAACGCGCGGCGCGGCTGCGGCTTGGCAACCGCCCAGTAGCCGTTCAGGAACTGCGCAAAACCCGCGGCGTCGTGCACGCGCACGATGTTGGCACCGGCCTGGATGGCGCCCAGGCACACGCCAAACGTAGCGGCATCGCGCTCGGCGGCCTCGGTCACGCCCGAGACGGCGCCCACAAAGCGCTTGCGCGATACAGCGCACATGAGCGGATAGCCCAGTGACGCCATCTTGGCAGTCTCGCGCTGGATGACGATGTCCTCGTTGGCCGTCTTGCCAAAGCCCGGGCCAGGATCGATGCAGATGCGGTCGCGCGACACGCCGGCGTGGATGAGCGCGCGGGCCTGGTCGGACAGAAAGCCCATGACGCGGCGCATGATGGGCGCCGAATCGGGCAGGGTGAAGCGGCGGAGCTGCGAGGTGGGCACGTAGGCCTCCTCGCGGCGGGCGCTGCGGCGCATCATGGCGGCCAGGCGGTCATTGGGCTCCGATGCGGCCTCGGTGGCTGCGGGCGCGGCCTCGGGCGCGACGGTCTCGGCGGCAGTAGCCTGCTCGGCGGCGGGCGCCTCCTGCTCGCTTGCGGGCTCAGACGTGGGCTCCGGTTCACCAAACGGCAACGAGGGCTGCACCACGCCGCCCGGAAGCTTGGCCTCCGGCTTAGGCTCGCCCAGCAACTTGCCGCGACGGCGACGGGCCGGCTTCTCGGCCTCGCGCGCGGCCTCGGCAGCCGCCTCGCGTGCCTTCTCGGCAACAAACGCCGCTGCCGAGGTATCGAGCTGCACCGTTGCGTGCGTGCGCGCGGGCGCGGCGACCTCGCCGGCATGCATCACGATGACGCCGCAGGTGCTCGTCTTAACAAACTCGACCATCTTGGGGTCGGTGAAGCCGGTCACGTCGTTGACGATCGAGGCGCCGCAGCGCACGGCCGCCTTGGCAACCGCCACATGACGCGTGTCGATCGAGACGATGGCGCCCTCCTTGGCCAGCGCGCGCACCACGGGCAGCACGCGGCGCGCCTCCTCGTCGGGGTTGACCGGGGTAAAGCCGGGGCGCGTGGACTCGCCGCCCACGTCGATGATGTCGGCGCCGGCGTCGAGCATCGCCAGGCCATACTCGATCGCGGCGTCCGGGTCGAAGTGCTCCCCGCCATCGCTAAACGAATCGGGCGTCACGTTGAGGACGCCCATGATGCGCGGACGGTCAAAGCTGAGCTCATACTTTCCGCACCGCCATGTCTTGCTGTCGTTCGCCATGAACATCCTCCTAAAATGCCCACGCCGCCGCGCTCGGGCGCTGGCGGCGGGGTCGCTTTGCACTCAGTCTTTCTATTGTATCCGCGCGCGCGGGCTAGAACGCAAACGCGGCCGCGATGTCGCAAGAAATCAGCAGGTCGGCATTTGCATCCTGATCGGTGGGCGCCAGATTGCAAATGGCCAGTGTATCGCCGGTAAAGTAGCGTGTGAGACCCGCCGCCGGGTACACCACGAGCGATGTTCCGCCCACGATGAGGGCATCGGCCGCGGCAATGGCGGCGACGGCGCCGGTGAGCACGCGCTCGTCGAGCGGCTCCTCGTAGAGCACCACATCGGGCTTGATGCGACCACCGCACGCGGGGCACACGGGCACGCCCGCGGCGTCCTCGTGCTCGCGCGAGAAAATCCACTCGGCGCTATAGACCGCGCCGCACGACTGGCAAATGTTGCGATGGACCGATCCGTGCAACTCAAACACGCGCTGCGAGCCCGCCATCTGATGCAAGCCGTCGATGTTTTGCGTCACCACGGCATCAAGCTTGCCGGCGCGCTCCAGCTCGGCCAGCTTGGTGTGGCAGCGGTTGGGCTTAGCGTTAAGCGCGATCATCTTGGTGCGGTAAAAGTCGAAGAACTCCGCCGGATGTGTCTCGTAAAAGCTGTGCGAGAGCATGGTCTCGGGCGGATAGGCAAACTGCTGGTGATACAGGCCGTCCACGCTGCGAAAATCGGGAATGCCGCTTGCCGTGGAAACACCCGCGCCGCCAAAGAACACCACGCGCTCGTGGGTATTGAACAGCTCCGCCAGCGCGGCGGAGGCCTGCCTGGGGTCCGATATTGCCTGCGTCATATGAGTCCTCCGTCCTTGTTAGTCGGGCAGCGTTGGGCGACGTCCCAGCATGCGGCCTTTAAGTCAGCATGCGCGGAGTCCACCCCGCCCCTGTTGCGCTAATCTTAAGCCTGCCAACCCCGTCGAAAGGACACCATGCCTCAGACTTACACTTTCGCCTCGTGGAACGTCAACGGCCTGCGCGCCGTGCTCAAAAAGGACCCGAGCTTTATCCAGATCGCGCAAGAACTCGACGTCGATATCCTGGCGCTGCAAGAGACCAAGCTGCAAGAAGGCCAGGTCGATATTGACCTGCCCGGCTATCACCAAACCTGGAGCTACGCCGAGCGTAAAGGCTATTCGGGCACTGCGGTCTTTAGCCGCCAGGAACCGCTGCGCGTGCTGCACGCCGATGCGCTGCTGCCCTACGCCGGCGAAGGCGAGGCTGCCGAGCTCGTTGCCCAAGCCGCGACCGAGGGCCGCGTCTGCGCGCTCGAGTTCGACAAGTTTTGGTTTGTCGACGTCTATACGCCCAACGCCCAAAACGAGCTCGCGCGCATCGACGTACGCATGGCGTGGGACGATGCCTACCGCGGCTTTTTGAACGCGCTCGAGCGCGAGACCGGCAAACCCGTCGTGACCTGCGGCGACTTTAACGTGGCGCACGAGGAGATCGACCTTAAGAACCCCAAGTCCAACCGCGGCAACGCGGGCTTTTCGGACGAGGAGCGCGGCAAGTTCACCGAGCTACTCAACGCCGGCTTTACCGATACCTGGCGCGCGGCAAACCCCGACGTCGAGGGCGTCTACAGTTGGTGGAGCTATCGCTTTAATGCCCGCAAGAACAACGCAGGCTGGCGCATCGACTACTTCCTGGTAAGCGACGCAATCGCCGACAACGTACGCGACACCGGCATCCGCGACGACATCTTTGGCAGCGACCATTGCCCCGTCACCCTCACGCTAGAGCTCTAGCCCCAGCTGATCCCCTGGGGACGGAGGAAAACGAATCATTTTGGGTCTCGTGGGGGTATCCGCGTGACCCATCCGCCACGAAACACGCCCATCTACTACGTTTAAGCCACCACCCTCAACCACAGCGAACAACGCAAAAAGAAAACCGCAGGTAGAAAGCCTGCGGTTTTTCATAAAACGCGGTCATGGTCGGGAGTATCAAGCTAAACGTAGTAGATGGGCCAGTTTCGTGGCAAGCGCCGTCAACTGATTCCCTGGGGACATCTGGGGACGGAAGAAAATGGATCAATTTGGCTCTCTGAGGGCCACGATGCCCGTCATATCAGCCGGCCATTCCAAAACTATGCCGGTTTACGGGGCTGAATCGCGAACCCCCAACCATACGCAATTCCGAGATAATAAAACCGCAGGTGAACGGCTTGCTCTATTTCGAAAAAAGCCGGCATGGTCTGCCTGCGCCAATCTAGCCCCGTAAACCGGCATAGTTTTGAAATGGCACTTCGGCAGTATTGATTCCCGCCCCGGCGAACCAGCCCTACAGCCCGTATTTCACGACGACACGGTTAATGCGACGGCACCAAGGCTTGTACAGGGCGGCCAAAAACACGCAGGTCGCAAGGCCGTGCGTAATATCGAACGGCACTGCCGTGGCAAGACGCGCCACGGCACCCGCCCAAGTAAGCGGCTGTACAAAACCAATGATGTCATACGCGTTGATCACGACGCCATAGAGCAGGCCCGACGCAAAGCCGTACGCCAGCAGCGCTGGCATGCGCACGGTGCCGTCGACGCGGTCGAACGCACCCGCATACGCCAGCGCGCCGCCGACATAGCCAACCAGACCCCAGGCGTACATCTGCCACGGCGTCCACATGCCCTGCCCAAAAAAGAAATTGCTGGTCAGCGCCGCCAGCGCGCCAACCATAAAACCATTGCGGCGACCAAGCGTCGCCCCCGCGATAATGGCGATGGCGCTCACCGGTTTAAAGTCGGGAATGGGGCCAAACAAGATGCGCCCCGCCGCGGCCAACGCCGCCAACACCAGCGTGGGCATAATCTGGCGCAGGCCCGGGCGCGACGCCTCGTAACCCGCAAAGAACAGCGCAAGCACCAGTGCCACCACGACAAGCATGGCAAGCGCCGCCTGCTCAACGCCCGCCAGCAACGCCGCAGCCATCACCGCAGGAACCGCCAGCAGCAGCGGGATCTCCAGTTTTGCAAGCAAGCGTGAGAAACGACAGTCCGTCATCCCATCACGCCCTATAAAACACGTTGTCGGCAAAGAAGTCGGCCGGGGGCTCCATACAGGCAATCTCGCCGTCAAACATCATGGCGACGTCGTCGGCTACCTGCTCGGCAAAATCCAGGTCGTGCGTTGCCATGATGACGGTGCCGCCAGCCTTCGCATGGTCACGCAGGGCGCGGGCGATGATGCGGCGGCTGGCCAGGTCCAGACCCTTGGTGGGCTCATCGAGCAATAGCAGTTCGGGGCCGATTAGCAGTAGCTTTGCCAACGCAAGCAGTTGGCGCTGTCCGCCCGAAAGGTCATAGGGGTGGCGTTCCCCTAAGCCCGCGAGCCCCAGACTCACCGCGCGCTCCCGCGCCATATCCTCGCCGTACCCGCAGGTCGAAGCCCATTCCATCAGCTCGTCGCGCACCGTCTCGGCAACCAACAACGCCTTGGGATTCTGAGGCAGCAGCGCCGCCGATGCCGCCCCACGCACCATGCGCCCACGCTGCAACTTGACCGTTTTGGCCAGGACCGAGAGCATCGTCGACTTGCCGCAGCCGTTTCCGCCCACAATCGCATGCACCGCGCCAGCCAAAAACGCCGCATCGAGTCCGCGCAGCACCCAGCCAGACGCCCGATCGTAGCGAAACCAGCTTCCTGCCAAGGTGGTAGCCGACCCAGCGTGCATTTTTTGGAGTATTCTGCTTCCATCCGTGCGCGGGAAGGCTTCCGAGCCGTTCTTGAGCGACGTTTGCGCCACAAATTCGGACGATTTGTCCAATTCCGAACTTTTTTTCGCGCTCGATGCGTCCACGGGCGACTCCAGAAAGCCCAAACTGTCCTCACGCCTGCTGAATACTCCTGTTTTTGCACATCGGATGGCACCCCACCCCAACATGTCATCGGAAAACAGCGATTCTCGGCGTCCCAAAGAAGCCATATCCGCCACCTCGCGCACGCGGCCGCCCTCAATCCGGTACGCACACGTCGCATATTCGAGCATCGGGCGCGGCTGGTGCGTTGCCACAACAACCGTGCAACCCAGCTCGCGGTTCACGCGAAACAGCGCGTGCAGAAAATTCTTCTCGGCAACGGGATCGAGCTGAGACGTGGGCTCGTCGAGCAGCAGCACGCACGGGCGTAGCGTCAGAACGGCCGCCAACGACAGCAACTGTTTGCGACCGCCCGAAAGCGTGTCAGTATCGCGGTGAAGCCAATCTTCCAGTCCAAAGAAATAGCTGGTCTCAGCTACGCGACGGCGCATCTCGTCGCGCGACACACCCAGATTCTCTAGGCCAAACGCCATCTCGTGCCACACGGTCTCGCACACGATCTGGTTCTCGGGATCCTGGAACACATAGCTCACGCGCTCCGCCGATGCCCGCACGTCCATGTCGGCAACGTTCTCGCCCAGCACGCGCGCATCACCAGTGCGCTCGCCCGCCGGAGCGATCTCGGGCTTGAGCAGCGACAGCAGCGTCGACTTACCCGAACCGGTACCGCCAACAAGCAGCGCAAATGCACCTTGGGGAACACGCCAATCAAGCCCCTCGAGCACCGGTGCCTCGGCCCCGGGATAGGCAAAACTAAGGCCCTGCACCTCAATCGCCGGAATATCCGGGCCGCACGCCGCGCCCGACACCGGGCCCCTATCCAACCGAGCCATCAGCCAAACCTCTTCTCATCAATCGCATGAAACGCGCAAGGCAGCACCATCCAGGCAGCGTACACGACATAGCCCGGCCACGGCGCCGGCACCGAGAGCTGCGGATAAAACGAATACTGCGTCGTCGCGGTCCACGCCACTGCCACCGCGGCAGCACCAAACAGTGCGAGCCCGGCCAGCGCGGCAACGTCGCTGCGCCCCAGTCGATACCGCGCATACGTCGTACGACGCGTCGCGGCACCCCACCCGCGCGAGCGCATCGCGTCCGCGCGCTCCAGCGAATCTTCCATGCCCCAGCCCATCAACACACTCGATGCCCGCAAACGCGAGCGCACGGGGTCGGCCGGCGCGCGGCCCGGCACATCAATCGCATCCTGCACCGCCAGCACCGTACGACCGCGGCGCAAAAACTGCGGGATAAGCCGCATGCACATCGAGATCATGAGCGCAATCACCGGTGCGGCATTGCCCAGCAGCGCGAGCACCTTGTCGTATTCGAGCATCGATGCCGCAGCCTCAAACCACAGCACGCTCGCCACAAACAGCCCTCCCATGCACAGGCCGTATACCATGCTCTCCAGATACACCGCGCGCATGCCAATACGGAACAGCTCCGTCGAGCCCGAGGCGCTAAACAGCGGATTGAGCACCGCGACGATCAAAATCACCGGCAGCTGCCAGCGAAGCGCGCCCAGCGTGCGGGCAGCCCCGCGCGTCGCAAATCCATACGCCAGCCCGCCCGCAAGTGACAGCGCAATCAGTACCGGCTGCATCGAGAACATAGTGAGCCCCAGCGTCAGCACTATATAGAGTGCCGGCACAGCCGGATGCGACATCGAGAATGCCGCGACGGGCTCGCCGCCAAACTCCTCTCGTATGTTGTCCACGGGCACCCCGTCCCCTCGCTCAAACAACAGCTCCGCAGCACCGCCAACGCCGCACGCAAGCAGTGCAAACGCCACGCCGGCGGCGCAAGCCTCAACCGCCGCAAACCAATCGTTACGCGCTCGTCATATGCCTGCGGTATCATATTGCGCCGTGTATCGTTTCCAAACACACGTCTCTATAACGTAACAGGAGATCACATGGACGCAACCGCAATTATCCTCGCTGCCGGCGAGGGCACCCGCATGAAGTCGAACCACTGCAAGGTTTCGCACAAGATCCTGGGCAAGCCCATGGTTCAGTGGATCGTCGACGCCACCATCAAGGCCGGCTGCAGCCGCGTCGTGGTCGTCATCGGCAGCCACGCCGACGAGATGCGCGCCCTCATCGACGGCGCCTACGCCAACAGCGCCACCAAAGTCGAGTGCGTCGAGCAGACCGAGCGCCTGGGCACCGGCCACGCCGTAAAGGTCGCGCTCGAGGCCTGCGGCATCACGCAAGGCCCCGTCGTCGTGCTCAACGGCGACCTGCCGCTCATCACCGCCGACACCGTCGCCAAGTTCGCACAGACCGTCGCCACCGGCGAGCTCGCCTGCACCGTCATGACCATGACCCCGCCCGATCCTTTTGGCTACGGCCGCATCAAGCTGGGCGCCGACGGTCAGATCGAGCGCATCATCGAACAGAAGGACTGCACGCCCGAGCAGGCCGCCGAGCTACTCGAGTGCAACGCCGGCTGCTACGCCTTCGACGGCGCGCAGCTCGCCGCCCACATTAACGAGATCGGCAACGACAACGCGCAGTCCGAGTACTACCTGCCCGACATGCTCGAGATCCTCAAGGGTCACGGCCAGGCAGTCTCCATCTTCCACTGCGGCGACTACCGCGACGGCCTGGGCGTCAACAGCCGCATCCAGCTCGCACAGCTCACCGCCATCGCGCGCGACCGCATCAACGAGCACTGGATGGCCGAGGGCGTTACCTTCATCGACCCCACGCAGGCCTGGATCGGCCCCGATGCCACCATCGGCCGCGATACCGTCGTGTGGCCGCAGACGCACCTGATCGGCCACGTCACCGTGGGCGAGGAGTGCCAGCTCGGTCCCAACAGCCGCCTCACCGACACCACCGTCGGTAGCGGCTGCACCATCGATGAGACCATCGCCATTGAGGCCGTCATCGAGAACGGTGTCGACTGCGGCCCGCGCGCCTACCTGCGCCCGGGCACCCACATGCTCGACGGCTCCAAGGCCGGCACGCACGTGGAGATCAAGAAGTCCACGATCGGCGAGGGCTCCAAGGTGCCGCACCTGTCCTACATCGGCGACACCACCATGGGCTCCGGCGTCAACGTGGGCGCGGGCTCCATCACCTGCAACTACGATGGCGTGCACAAGCACAAGACTGTCATCGGCAAGGACGCCTTCATTGGCTCCGACACCATGATGGTCGCGCCCGCCCAGATTGGCGACGGCGCGCTCGTGGCCGCCGGCTCCGTCATCACCGAGCCGGTCCCGGCCGACGCACTCGGCCTGGGCCGCGCCCGTCAGGTAAATATTGAGGGCTGGGCCGCCGATTACCGCCGCCGCCTGCACGAGGACGACGAGGTATAACGTTTTACCAAGCACAAAAGGAGCTGCTCCATGGGGGCGGCTCCTTTTTCTATCGTGACCTGCGCGACCGGATGAGTGGTCGGTTCGTGTCCGTTGACGGTAAAGACGTTATCAAGACTCGATAAGCCCCGCCGCGCGGTTACAATGCAACAAGGCATCTATATGGCATTCGATGTATAAAGGAGAAGGGTAATGCCGATTAATGATCCCGAGAAGTCGGAGAATATGCGCAAGTCCATCCGCGTGTATTCCGGTTCCTCCAACCGTCCCCTCGCTCAGAAGATTGCTGAGTACCTTGGGGTCGAGCTTTCGGGCCTTACGCTAAAGCAGTTCGCCAATGGTGAGATTTACGCCCGCTACGACGAGACCGTCCGCGGCGCCGACGTCTTCCTGATTCAGTCCGTGGCCGGCGGCAACGTCAACGACATGCTCATGGAGCTGCTCATCGCCACCGACGCTGCCAAGCGCGCATCCGCCCGCTCCATCACCGCCGTTATCACCCACTACGGCTATGCCCGCCAGGACCGCAAGGCCGGCCCGCGCGAGCCCATCACCGCCCGCCTCGTCGCCAACCTGCTCGAGCGCGCCGGCGTCAACCGCATCATCACCCTCGACCTGCACCAGGGCCAGATCCAGGGCTTCTTCGATATCCCGGTTAACCACCTGTCCGCACTGCCGCTGTTTGGCCAGTACTACAACGACATGCACTTCGACACCGACAACCTGGTTGTCGTCTCCCCCGACGTGGGTCGCGCCAAGGCCGCCAAGAAGCTGTCCGACATGCTCGGCTGCGACCTGGCCATCGCCCACAAGGGCCGTCCGCGCCACAACGCCGCCGAGGTCATGGGCATCATCGGTGACATCAAGGGCAAGACCTGCATCATCAACGACGACATGATCGACACCGCTGGCACCCTGTGCGCCAACGTCAAGGAGCTCAAGGCTATGGGCGCCGGCGACATCTACGTCTGCGCCACCCACGGCATCTTCTCCGGTCCGGCCATCGAGCGCCTGAACGATGCCCCCATCGTCGAGTGCGTCGTCACCGACGCCATCCCCGTCGAGGTCGGCGGCAAGATCAAGACTATCTCGGTCGCCGAGGAGTTCGCTCAGGCCATCTCCGCCGTTTACCACGAGGAGCCCGTCTCCACGCTCGTCGGCGGCGACTTCGCGCTGTAGTCGCTTGACCCTCGCATCTCACCGGAAGCCCGGTAGGCCTGCGGGGTTATCACGCCGACGTCCTCGCCGCTTCGCGGCTGCGGGATGTCGGCTTAGATAACCCCTCCCGGCCTACCGGGCTTCCTGCTGTCTCGGGGCAGCTGTTTTCTGAAATGACTTTGCCGTACCCTTTCCTCGCCTTCGACGGGCGTGGTAGCCTTTGTCGTTGATTAAACTGTTTACGTAACGGAGGACAAACATGGCAGCTGCACAGCCGCTTAAGATTCGCATGGTTGCCGGACTTGGCAACCCTGGCGAGGAATATGCCGAAACCCGCCACAACGCTGGCTTTAAGGCAATCGACGAGCTGGCCCGTCAGGCCGGTGTCACGTACTGGAAAAACCAGGCCGGCGCCGAGGTCGCACTCATCAACATCAACGATCCCGAGGAAGAGGGTGGCAAGCGCCAGATCGTGCTGGTCAAGCCGCAGTCGTATATGAATACCTCGGGTGGCCCCATCTCCAAGCTCTGCCGCGAGTACAAGATCAAGGCCGAGGAGCTACTCGTGATTCACGACGAGCTCGACATCCCCGCCGGTGACGTGCGTGTCAAGGTGGGCGGTGGCCACGCCGGGCACAACGGCCTGCGCTCCATCATCGACAAGATGGGCAGCCGCGACTTTAGCCGTATCCGCACCGGCATCGGCAACCCTCCCGGCAAGATGGCCGTGGCAGACTATGTGCTCAAACAGCTGCGCGCCCGCGAGGCCGATGACTTCCAGGACACCTGCGCCCGCGCCGCCGACGCCGCGGGTCTCGCCATCGTGCACGGCGTGATCTATGCCCGCGACCACGTCAACGGCGCCGCCTCCGCCAACGGCAAGCACTAAAACCTATCATTTAGGGACAGGTTTATTTTGGCAGGTTTTATCTGCGGAAACGCCCCAGTTGCGGCATCACGATAAACCGCGCGCCGCCATACACGCATAGCACCCCAAAGGGGGCCGGCCTCATCACAACCCGAGGCCGGCCCCCTTTGCCGTTTTGCCTGATAAAACCGACCAAAATAAACCTGTCCCTTTTTGGTAGGTCGAACCGGATAAACCCTTTTCCCACCTGCCGAAGATACACGTAAGCGACATGCCCATGAGGGTATAATTTGTACCGTATGTCTGCACAACGCCTGTGCGCGTACGGTTTTATTCGGGCTACCGTCCATTTCCGTGGAGGCACGGTTCGGCGGCCCTAACAAGAGAGGGGTTCTATGTATAAGATCCTGGAGAAGACGCAGTTCTCGGAGAAGGTGTTCAAGTTCCGCATCGAGGCGCCCGCAATCGCCAAGCATGCGCACGCTGGACAGTTCCTCATGGTCCGCGCCAACGAGACGGGCGAGCGCGTCCCGTTTACCCTGGCCGGCTGGAACGGTGACGAGGGCTGGGTCGAGTTCATCTTCATGGTGATCGGCAAGACCACCGAGATGCTGTCCACCTACGAGGCCGGCGAGTCGCTGCGCGACGTCGTGGGCCCGCTGGGCGTTCCCACCGAGATGGCCGAGGGCCCCTGCGCCGTCATTGGCGGCGGCGTCGGCCTGGCAATTGCCTTCCCGGTCGCCAAGCACCTGGTCGAGACCGGCCACGAGGTGCACGCCATCATGGGCGCCCGCACCAAGGACCTCCTGCTCATGGAGGACCAGTTCCGCGAGCTCCTCGACGAGGACCACATCCACATCACCACTGACGACGGCTCCTACGGCGAGCAGGGCGTTGTCACCGCTCCGCTGGAGCGCCTGCTGCAGGACAAGGCCGTGAGCCAGGTCTTCTGCGTCGGCCCCGTTCCGATGATGAAGTTCTCGACCCTCACCGCCCAGAAGTACGACACCCCCATCACCGCGTCGCTCAACCCCATCATGGTTGACGGCACCGGTATGTGCGGCTGCTGCCGCGTCGAGGTGGGCGGCGTGACCAAGTTTGCTTGCGTCGACGGCCCCGACTTCGATGCCACCCTGGTCGACTGGGATGACCTTCGTGCCCGCCAGGCCGCTTACCGTTCCGAAGAGGGCGAGTCCCTCAAGGCCTATGAGGAAAAGAGCTGCGCATGCCACTAGTTAACGGTCGTTTCGTTGCCGATATGAAGTCGCCCCGCACCCCCGATAACGAGGAGCCGGCTGCCGAGCGCGCCTGCGACTTCCGCCCCGTCGACAAGGGCTTCACCGAGGAGATGGCGCTGGCCGAGGCCGAGCGCTGCCTCAACTGCAAGAAGCCGTTCTGTGTTGAGGGCTGCCCCGTCAACATCAACATCCCCCGCTTTATCGAGCAAATCCGCGCGAAGGACTTCGGCGGCGCTCTCGATACCATCCGCGAGGACTCCATGCTTCCCGCCATCTGCGGCCGCGTCTGCCCGCAGGAGAACCAGTGCGAGGGCAAGTGCATCCGTGGCAAGAAGTCCGAGCCCGTGGCCATCGGCCAGCTCGAGCGCTTCCTGGGTGACCGCCCCGAGCTCGCCTCCACGCCCAAGATGGCTCCCAAGAACGGCAAGAAGGTCGCCGTCGTCGGCTCTGGCCCGTCCGGCATCACCTGCGCCGGCGAGCTCGCCCGCAACGGCTTTGACGTCACCGTCTTCGAGGCATTCTTCACCGGCGGCGGCGTACTGGTCTACGGCATCCCCGAGTTCCGTCTGCCCAAGGCAGTCGTCAAGCGCGAGATCGACGGCCTGGAGGACATGGGCGTCAAGTTTGAGTACAACTCCGTCGTGGGCAACATGGCCACGGCCGAGGAGCTGTTCGAGCAGGGCTTCGACGCCATCTACGTGGCAACCGGCGCTGGCCTGCCCAAGTTCCTCAACGTCCCCGGCGAGAACCTGCCCAACGTCTTCTTCGCTAACGAGTACCTCACCCGCGTGAACCTGATGAAGGCCAACAAGTTCCCTGAGTACGACACCCCCACCAAGCACGGCAAGAACGTCGTCGTCTTTGGCGGCGGCAACGTGGCTATGGACGCCGTCCGTACCGCCAAGCGCTTGGGCGCCGAGCACGCCATCATCGCCTACCGCCGTACCGAGGACGAGATGCCCTGCCGTCGCGCCGAGCTGCACCATGCTAAGGCCGAGGGCGTCGAGGTTCTGCCGCTCGTCTCCCCGCTCGAGTTTGTCGCTGGCGAGGACGGCTCCGTGTGCGCCGTCAAGGTCCAGAAGATGGAGCTCGGCGAGCCCGACGAGTCCGGCCGCCGTCGCCCGGTGCCCATCGAGGGCGCCATCGAGGAGATCCCCTGCGACGTCGCTATCTCGGCTATCGGCACCAACGCCAACCCCTTCGCAAAGAAGATCGGCGGCAAGATGGAGCTCAACAAGTGGGGCTACATCGTCGCCGACGAGGAAACCGGCCAGACCACCGATCCCCGCATCTGGGCCGGCGGCGACATCGTCACCGGTGCCGCTACGGTCATTCTGGCGATGGGCGCCGGCAAGAAGGCCGCCGCTTCCATCACCAAGAGCCTGTTGGGCGAGTAATCACCTGCAGCGCTAGCCACCAAACGGCAAAGTCCCCGTCGAGCACACGCCCGGCGGGGACTTTTCTCTATGCCGGCCAACCCATCACCACAAAGGGGACATGCGCCTTTGTGGTGGTCGGGGACTTGGCCGGCGAACCAATTCCGACGTTTGTCTCAATCTGTAACAGTTAGAGACCAAATTCCTCGCCACGTGTTACAGATCGAGACGTTAGGTTAGCGGCTGAACAGTTCGTCTCAATCTGTAACACCTAGAGCCCAACTATCAGGTTTGGTGTTACAGATCGAGATTTTGTAAAAGCCGAGAATGGGCGCTGCCACCAAAAGCCTAGCGCTTGCGGCGCTTGGTTGCGGCGATGCCGGCAGCGGCAACGGTTGCGCCGGCGATGCCAAGGGCCGCTGCCGCCGTCGCGGCGTTGTCGCCCGTGGCGGCCAGAGTGCCCACGGACTTCTGGGCAGCGGTGGCCTTCGCGGCCGGCTTGGAGGCAGCAGTCGTGGAACTCGCCTGAGTCAGCGTCACGGACGGCGTGCCAGTCTCACTTCCGCCGCCTGGCTGCGGCGTGGGAGCCGGGGTAGGCTCAGGCTGCGGCGTGGGCTCAGGCTCGACCGCATCTCCGGAGCTGATTACCACGCTGCGGGCAACCTCGTCGGAGGTCCTAACATCCTGGATAGTGGACGACCCGGCAGCACCGATGACGAGTCCGTTTCCCGTAGTTTCTCGCACAGTGCCGCCGGCGGGAGTCGTAACTACCGATCCGCCATCAATTGAGAGACAAGGGGCTGCATCACCTTGATTGACAGCGTAGATTGCCGCTGCATTACCCGACACCTCAACATTTGAATTAATGATGTCAATTCGAGGGATGGCGGACTGGGAGCCGGACTGGGAATATATTCCGTAGCCATGTTTACGACTGTGGCCAGTTCCGTCACCGCATCGAACTGTAAGGCTCGAATTCTCGACGAGCACCCGCGACACGCCGTCCTGCGCGCGCATCCAAACACCATCCAAAACCTCGACACTATCACTCGCCACGAGCGTAACATCCGCCCCGTTGGTAATACTCAAATATGTATCCTTACCCCCGGACGAATACAGGGCGACCGACAACATGTTTGCATTGCGCGCCGCCGCATCTAATTTTGCGTTATCCACCGCGATGCAGCCTCCATGCTCGGAGGAGATGTTTTCGGCATAGACCGCAACGGCACCGAACCCCCCATTCGCCTCCGCCTCGACGTGGACGTCGGCGCCCTCGTTAATGGTTATGTTGCCCGCCCGCGTATGAATGCCGAAGGTATGAGGCACTTTGTTCGTTGCCGTCACGTTAACGTTGGCACCGCGGATGTCCACGTCGCCGCCGGTCTTACCGTCCCCCGAAACCGCTATCGTATCGGTCCCGGCCGTCGCGTTGAGAGTCACGTCGCCCGAGATGGCGAGGTTACCGTTCTCGACCTTAACAGCGCTCCTGCTCTTCTGTGGTTCGGCCGTCGCGTTGAGGGTCCCCTCCCCCGTGATGGCAAGGTTGCCGTCCTTGACCTCGATAGCGCTCTGCAAGGAATCGGCCGTTACGGTGTTGGTGCCCGTCACGCCGATATTGAGGTTGCCCTGAGCGCTGATACCGGCGCCGTTGTAGCCATTGAGCTTCATGTCGTCGGCGCCGTCCCAGGACCACGTTCCGGCCTCGTCGCCGGCGCCCTTGTTGTACTGCGTGCCGCCGACGTTGACCCATTTGGCGGCGAGCGCCACGCTGGGTAGCAGCAGCTGACCGACCATGAGCGCGCAAGCCCCCGCGCAGGCAAGCTTGGCGCCCACACGTCGCCACGTTCCGTGGGAGAGCGCGCACGAGCAGCCGTGGTCGATTGGGTTGTCATGGATTTGCTTTCGCATATGAGCCTCCTTGTCGTAAGGGGTGCTTCTGTAACACCATGTTACGGGAAGATATCCGGATCCCGGGGCACAAATTCTCATGTGGCGCACCTGCCAGCGCAAAAGGCAACGAGCATGCGATTGCCAAGCGCGCCCCCCGAAAGGCCTGCCATCAATCCCTTTGTTGAGCCCTCTCATGCCCTCGCCAAACAGGCATGCTGGAGCATCGCGCTCGTCGTGATTCTTGCCTGCTTGTTCTCGACCCTCGACAACGTGGTCACACTCTCCAACGCCCACGGCACCATTGCCGTGCAAACCTGGCCGCGCCTCTTTTTGGCGGCAAGCGACCTTGCCGCCGGCATCGTCTTTGATCTTGCCGAGCGTCGCTACATGGGACTTGTCATGCTCGGCATCGCCGTGCTCTCGACCAGTTCCATCCTGGCCGTCGAGGCCGGGGCAGATCCCAACCTTGGCCTTGTTGTCTTTTACCTGAGCTCGGACTTTTTCGTCACGTTCTTTACCGCCACGTTTACACAGCTGGCACCGCGCATGCACGCGCCCGCCCTCTGGGCCGGCATGGGCCGTGCGGCCAATAACGCGTGCGCGTTCACCACGTCGGGCGTCTCGCTTGCGCTTGTGACCTCTGGCAACGTCGCCCTCATCATGATCGGTGCGCTCATGCTGCTCGTAGCGGCCAGCGTTGCGTTCGTTGCCGCGGGCCTATTCCGCCTGCCCCAAACCAAGCAGGAGCGCGAACACCAGCAACGAGCCGAGGAGGCACTGGCAGCACCGAGCATCAAGGAGCAGCGCCGAGCTTTCATCGCCAACCACGCTCTCACTCCGCGCGAAGTCGACGTGCTCATGGCAGTAACCCAGGACGAACGCCCGCTCAAGCAGGTCGCCGAGGAACTCGGTATCTCGATGCGCATGGTACAGCGCCACCTGAGCTCTATCTACCAAAAGACCGACACGCAAACGCGCGCCGGTCTCACCAAGGCCTTCCCCTCGGCCTAAAACAAAAACCACCACAAAGGTGCCTGCCCTTTGTGGCGGTTTTGGTCGGTTAAGCTTCGAGCTGGGCGACTTTGTAGCGGTAAGCTGCGGCGATGACGTCCTTGCAGCCTTCGCGGCCCAACTTGGCGCGGTTGACGACGATGTCTTTACCGCTCGTCATCTTCCACTTGCCGGCACTGTAGCGCTTATAGAACGCCTCGCGCGCCTTCTGCTGCTGTTTGACCAGCTTGGCACCCTTCTTTTTGTTAAGGCCGCGCTTCTTGCGCACGATCTCGACGCGGTCCTCAAAGGGTGCGGTCACCAACACGGCGATGTGGTTGGGGTTGTTACGCAGCAGGTAATCGGACAGACGGCCTTCGATAATGCAGCTCTCGGTCTCGCCCAGATCCAAAATCACCTGGCTCATCTTTTGGAACAACTTATCCGAGTACGAACGCGCGTCGTAGCGGTCGGGCAGGAACGCCATGTTCTCCACGGCCAGACGCTCGTCGTAGGCGGCCATCTTATCGAGCGACTCGCCCGCGCGCAGCGACGCGCGCACCAGCAGCTCGTTATCGTACAGCGGAATCCCCAACTCGTTGGCGAGGATACGGCCAATCTCGTGGCCCTCGGCACCAAAGTCGCGCGCGATGGTAATGACCACAGGATTCTTCTTATTCTCCAGATCGCTCATCGCGATTCCTTTCTCTATGTGACAAAGGGACTGTCCCTTTGTCACATTATGCAGCTACGATGCGGCGTTGATACGCCCTCACCAGCAGCGAGATACCAAAGTTGAGCACAAAGTACATCGCAAACACCAAGCCGTAGAGCATAAGCACCTGCGACAGGTCGATCGCATGGGCCATCACGACGTTTGCCGTGTACATGAGCTCGGCCACGTTAATGCCCGAAAGATACGAGCTGTCCTTGATGACGGTTGTGCACTGGCTAAACAGCGCCGGAATGATCGTCTTAAACGTCTGCGGCAGAATGATGTAGCGCATGGTGGCAAAGAAGCCAAAGCCCTGGCTCTGCGCTGCCTCAAACTGGCCGCGCGGAATCGAGTTGAGGCCGCCGCGCACAATCTCGGCCATAACGGCGCTGGTAAACAGCGTAAAGGCGATGGTCGAAATCACAATGTCCAAACCCTGCACCGTAAAGTAGATGAACAGGATCCACAGCAGGTTCGGCGTGCAACGGAACAGCTCGATATAGGCGCTCACCAAAATACGAAACGGGCGGGGCGCATAGCTTTTAACAAGCGCCAGCACCGTGCCAAAGATGAGCGAGAAAAAGATCGACAGCGCCGAGATCTCGATGGTCTTAACAAAGCCGCCCCAAATGTAGAGCAGGTTGGTCGCGTTGAAGATTTCCATGCGCTAGGCCTCCTCTACGTTGTCGAGCCCCAGCTCGGCCAGG
>JAIIWC010000016.1 GCA_022745215.1 Collinsella sp.
ACGGCGGCGCTGGCAGCAACGCGCTTGTGGTGCCGACGCCGTGCGACCGCCATGAGGCTTTTGTCATCCCCAGCGACATCTGCTTTGCGGCAAGCGCGTGCGACCCGCGTCGCCTGGGCATCGACGTGACGGGCGCCTGGGCGGTTGCCGCCAACGCGCTCTCCTACGACTACCTGTGGAACGAGATCCGCGTGAAGGGCGGTGCGTACGGCTGCGGATTCCGCGCAGCCGGCGAGCGCCAGACGGCGTTCTACACCTACCGCGACCCGGCGATCGATCCTTCGATTGAGCGCGTAGAGCGCGCGGGTGCATGGCTTGGCAGCTTTGAGCCCGACGAGGCCGCCTTTGAGGGCTTTATCGTGAGCTGCGTGAGCGGCATGGACGCGCCGGTGAAGCCGTACGCGCTCACCAAGCGCCGCAACACGACCTACCTGGCCGGGCTCGATCCGCATGCGCGCGAGGAGCGTCGCGCCCAGATGCTCGCCGCCACGCCCGGTGAGCTGCGCTCGCTCGGCACCGACGTGACGCGCATCGCAGCCGAGTCGCCCACCTGCGTCTTTGGCGGCCGCGACGTCATCGCAAAGAGCAACGCCGGCTTTACCGTCATCGACCTGCTGGCTTAATGCACAAAGGTAGATTTTTGGGACATGCCTAAAAATCTACCTTTTTTCTGCGGTTTGAGCGGGGCGGCGCAGCCCACCGCGGCGGTTTGTCTCAATCTGTAACATCTAGGTCCAATTTTGCCGAGTTACTGTTACAGATTGAGACAAACCGCCGCAGACGCCCACTCCACAGCACAGACCACCACAAAGGTGCCTGTCTCCTTCCTCAGTTGTGATTCGAACACTTGTTCTATACGCACACATGTTCTATAGTAGAGGTGCTTGCATCGAACTGAAATTGCAACTAGAATATAGTTGCAGAATGTGAGGCGGGATGACTCGATCCGATAAACTCATCGCCCAACTGCTTAGCTGCCCTTCGACGTATCGGTATACCGATTTTTTAAAAGTCATGGCTTCATATGGCTTTGAAATGGACAACAAAGGCAAGACATCCGGATCGCGCATTCGCTTCTACAGGCCATCAGATGGCAGGATGTTCGTAATGCACGCGCCACATCCATCTGACGAATTGACAGCGGGGACCATTCGAAACATCGTTCGATTTCTGCAAGGTGTCGGAGGTAGTCATGAGTAACGTTTTGGCATACAAGGGTTATTTCGCCCCAGTCGAGTTCGATGCCGAACAGCATGTACTAACAGGTATGGTCACCGGCATTAGGGACGCAATCGTATTTGAAGGCTCCACGGCTGAAGAAGTGGAGCAAGGCTTCCACGACGCCGTCGACGATTACCTTGAGTTTTGCGCCGAGAAGGGCAAGGAACCCGAGCGGGCTTTTAAGGGCTCGTTCAACGTAAGAACGGGCTCTGAGCTCCACAAGCAAGCAGCGCTGGCGGCGGCAAAGAAGGGTGAGTCACTCAATAAGTTTGTGACTGAAGCGATCGCTGCGGCGCTGTGAAGCCAACGTCGAGTCGAAGCCGCCACAAAGGGCGCCTTTGCGGCGGCTTCGACGTTTGCCCAGATAAAACCTGCCAAAATAAACCTGTCCCTTTTTGGTAGGTTTGGGAGAGGGGGCTAGGATGGACAAGGCTGAGTTGCGGCGGGCGGTGATTGCTCGGCGCGATGCTCTTGATTTGGACTTGCAGGCGGCGAAGTCTGCTGATATCTGTGCGCGGCTAGTTGAGCTGTTGGATCGCTCGGATGCCGCGGCGCCGCACACCGTTGCCAGCTATGCCGCGATGGGTTCCGAGGTCAACCCTGCCGCGTTTGCCGCTGCGGTCGCCGCGCGCGGCTGGCGCGTGGCCTATCCGTGCATGCTCTCGGCAATTGATGCCGCAGCTTGTGGCCAGCGCATGTGCATGCGAGCAGTTGCCGCCGACGATGCGTCCGCGGCTCCGTTTATCGCCCACCCCGCGCGGGCCTTCGCGGCCACGGACATCGACAGCGACCGCTTCCCCATCGTGCCTGCCGAAGCACTCGACATGATTGTTGTGCCGCTCGTGGCCTTCGATCAAACCGGCGCGCGCCTGGGCTACGGCGGCGGTTGCTACGACCGCTACCTGCCCATGCTCTCACCCGCATGCCAAATCATCGGCATCGCCTTTGATGAACAGCGTGTCGACCACGTTCCCACCGATACCCACGACCAGCCGCTACCCCACATCATCAGCGCCTAACGGCTGGCACATCTCCCGACGGCCTAGTGCTCCTCGCCGGCGCGGGCCAGGTCGTAGGGCGTGGTCTGATAGACGTAGTAGTTGAGCCAGTTGGTGTAGAACAGCTGAGCCTGGCTGCGCCAGACGTTGCGCGGCTCGGCGGTGGGGTCGTCGCCCGGGAAGTAATGCGCCGGCACCTGAGGGTTGAGTCCGCGCTTCACGTCGCGCTCGTATTCCAGGCGCAGGGTGTCGGTATCGTACTCGGGGTGGCCAAATACAAAGAAGCGGCGGCTGTCGGTCGACTTGACGATGTACAGACCCACCTCGTCGGACACGGCCACGACCTCAAGCTGCGGCTCGGCCTCCACGTCCTCGCGGCGCACATCGGTGTTGCGCGAATGCACGGCATAGAAGCGGTCGTCGAAGCCGCGGACCAGCGGGCTTTGCGGCTTCACCAAATAATGCTCGAACACGCCACTTGCCTTGGCCGGTAGATCGTACTTCTGAATGCCGTAATGGTGATACAGGCCAGCTTGCGCGCCCCAGCAAATGTGCAGCGTGGAGTGCACGTGTGTGGTGGACCAGTCCATGATCTGGCAGAGCTCGGGCCAGTAGTCGACCTCCTCGAACGGCATCTGCTCCACCGGCGCGCCCGTGATGATCAGGCCGTCGTAGTGGATGTCGCGGATGTCGTCGAACGTGCGGTAGAACGTCTCCAGGTGACCGGCGCTCACGTGCGTGGCCTCGTGCGTCTTGGTGCGCAGCAGGTCCACCTCCACCTGCAGCGGCGTGTTGGAGAGCTTGCGCATGATCTGCGTCTCGGTGGCGATCTTGGTGGGCATGAGGTTGAGGATGAGCACGCGCAGAGGACGGATGTCCTGGTGCAGCGCGCGATACTCGGTCATGACAAAGATGTTCTCGCTCTCGAGCTGCGCAGCGGCAGGGAGGGCGTCGGGAATACGAATGGGCATGGATGCTCCTTACGAGTCAGTTGCAGCTATGGTACAACGAGCAGCCCCATCCGCGCGAGCACATCGCCCGGCGATGCCGTCAGCGGCCCAAATCACTCCAAAAGTAGAGATTAAAGCATGTCCCAAAATTCTACGGCGCTTTAGCCTAGCAAAGTGGCAGCAGGACGCTACAATGGTTCGACGCGAAAAACTCGGCCGAAAGGATACGTATATGTACCAGACGCGTAAGATCGGTGTGGTCGGCCAGGGCCACGTAGGAGCACATGTCGCCAACAGCCTGCTTATGCAGGGCATTGCCGATGAGCTGTACCTGTGCGATATCAACGAGGCCAAGGTAACGTCCGAGGTCCAGGACCTGCGCGACTCCCTTTCGTTTGTCCCGTACAACACCAAGATCGTCAACTGCTACGACCACTACGAGGAGCTGGCCTGCTGCGACGTCATCGTCAACGCTGCCGGTAAGGTCGCGCTGGCAGCCGGCAACCGCGACGGCGAGCTGTTCTTTACCACCGACGCCGCCCGCACCTTTGCCAAGCGCATCGTCGACGCTGGCTTCGACGGCATCTTCGTCTCCATCTCCAACCCCTGCGACGTTGTGTGTACCGAGCTGTGGCACCTGACCGGCTACGATCCCAAGAAGATCATCGGCTCGGGCTGCGGTCTGGACTCCGCCCGCCTGCGCACCGAGATCTCCAAGAAGGTCGGCGTGAGCCCCAAGTCCATCGACGCCTACATGATCGGCGAGCATGGCTTTAGCCAGCTGGCCGCCTTTAAGGCAGCAACTATCGCCGGCAAGAGCCTCAACGAGCTTCAGGCCGAGAACCCCGACAAGTACGCCTTCGACCACATGGAGGTCGAGGAGCTCGCGCGCAAGGGCGGCTATGTTACCTACCAGGGCAAGCAGTGCACCGAGTACGCCGTCGCCAACTCCGCCGCACGCGTCTGCGCTGCCGTGCTGCACAACGAGCACGCCGTGCTTTCAGCCTCTACGCTTATGACCGGCCAGTATGGCGAGGAGGGCATCTTCACCTCCTTGCCGTGCGTGATCGGCGCCGAGGGCGTCGAGGAGGTCTACACGCTCGATCTGTCCGAGTACGAGCTCGAGGGCTTCCACAAGAGCTGCCAGCACATCCGCGACAACATCGCCCAGCTCGACTGGTGGGACGCCGAGGCCTACGACGCAAAGTAGGCCGTAGGCTGCCGCAACCTTGCGAATCTAAACACGATACTAAGCGGGCCGCGCCGGAAATCTCCGGCGCAGCCCGCTTTTTTGACTCGCGCTGCGCCCTTGCGAATCGAAGGTGAATGGTTTTCCGTTACTTAGTACTGCTCGATGCCCATGTAGCGACGAACTTCGGGGCTGTGGCCGAAGACCTTGCCGCGGGCGGCGCGCAGCTCGCAGCTCATCGCGTAGAAGAAGATCGGCTCCAGGTACGAACGCACGCTGGCAGGCACTTCGCCCACGCCGTACTCGAGCGCATCGAGCACCATGACTGTATCGGTGTGCGTGTTGAGGAACGCAAGGGCGCGCTCCTCCATGGGGCGGCACTCACCCGCGCCAAGTTGCACAAAGTAGAACACGCCGGGCTCGGTGGCCTCGAAGGGACCGTGGAAATACTCGCTGGAGTGGATATAGCAGCAGTGCTGCCACTGCATCTCCATGAGCGAGCAGATGGCCATGGCGTAGGTCTGGCTAAAGTTGGGTCCGGAGCCCAGGATATAGAAGAACTTGTGCTGCTGGCAGAGCTCGGCAAAGCGGGCGCCCAGCTCGGCGTTGACCTTCTCGCGGGCGGCGGGCAGCAGCGCATCCATCTGCTTGAGTCCCTCGTACATGTCGGCGAGTGCCTCGTAGCCTTCCTGCTGGTCGAGCAGCTCGGCGGCGATCAGAGCGCCGATGCCCTGCGGCACCTCGGCCTGCGACACGCCCTCGCCCCAGGGGTAGACCCAGGTGGTCCACTTGCCGTTGTCAATCTTGGAGCCCTCGCAGTCGGTGAGGGCAACGACCTCGGCGCCGGCGGCCAGCGCCATCTCGCAGCCGTCGACGACCTCCTGCGTGTTGCCGCTGTGGCTGCAGGCGATGACGAGCGACTTCTCGCCAAGACTCTTGGGGACCATCAGGCAAAACTCGCGTGCCGTGTAGACCGTCGAGGTAAACGTGGTGGCCTCGCGCTTGAGAAGCTCGTTGGCCGGCATCAGGTCGATCATCGAACCGCCGCAGGCGATCCAAAAGACGTTCTCGATCTTGCCCTTGCGCTCAATGATTTCCTGAACCAGATCATGTGCGTTCATCCTGATGTTCCTCCTTGTGGGGCAGCTTTGAGCGACGGCAGCTCTTACCTGCAGTCGTTCTATGTTGTCCTATTTATAACACGTGCAACAACGCCCGTGAAGTCATCTCGGCAAATTTGTTCTATGTTGTTCTATCTATGGACGTTAGATGTCGAACACGTAGCGCGAGCCCACGATCTTTTGGCGTCCGAGCAACAGAGGGCGCCCGCCGGCGTCGGTAAAGTAGGCCTCCATATAGAAGAGCGGCTCACCGACCGGCACCTCCAGCAGCGGGGCCGCCTGAGCATCGGCAAGCGCAATCTCCACGGTGCAGGGGTCGGACTTGAGCGGCGCGCGACCCGAATGCTCGGCAACGAGCGCAAAGATTGAGTTATCGGTGAGGTCCTCGTCGGCCAGCGTCTGCAGGTAGGGATGGTCGGCGAGCACAAAGGCGTTGTTCTCGAGCATGACGGGGATGCCGTCGGCCGTGCGCACGCGCTCGACCACGATAAGCTCGCAGCCGGGTTCCACGCCAAAAAACACCGCGTCCTCGCGCGTCGCCGCAACCACCGTGCGCGACACCAGGCGCGCACCCGGCACCATGTCGTTGGCAGCGCAACCCTCAGTAAAGCTCTGAACGTCGCCCTTCTGGCGAATCTTGCGCTTGAGCTTGGGCGCACACACAAAGGTACCCCTCCCCTGCTGGCGGTTGAGATACCCCGCACGCGACAGCTCCTCGATGGCGCGACGCACGGTGACGCGCCCCACGCCGTAGGACTTCGCGAGCTCCATCTCGGAAGGAATGCGCGAGCCGGCCACGTACACGCCGCGCGCGATCTCGCCCTTTAGGTCGTCCATAACCTGCTGGTACAGCGGCACAGCGGGCACCTCGGCTCGCTCGGAACGTTCGATCTTGCTATCGGCTACCATCGTTACGCTCCATCCCGCGCATGCTCGGACTCAAATTCTTCAATCGCCGCCATAAACTGCTCGCCAAAAGCGTCGGCCTTTTTCTCGCCAATACCGTTGACCTGGATAAGCTCGTCGCGCGTCTGAGGGCGCAGGCGGCACAGGCCGCGCAGGGCCTTGTCAGAGAAGACCATGTACGGCGCCATCTCCAGCTCGGTCGAGATCTCCTTGCGCAGGGTACGCAGGCGCTCGAACAGCTCGGCATCGTCGCCCGCGCGCGGGCGCTGATCCAGCTCGGCCTCCTCGCGCAGCAGATCCACCGCACGGCGGGCGCGGGCCGAGGCCTTGCGCTTGGACGCGCGACGCTTAACGGTAAAGGCGAACGTCTCGTCCTTGACCTCGCCGGCGCGCGGACCGAGTCCCACGACCGGGTACTGCCCCTGCGAGGTGGCCAGATAACCGCGGCCGCACAGCTGGCCGATGATGTCCTTGATGCGCCCGACCGATTCGCTCGACAGCTCACCGTAGCCGCGGTCCTCGTCCAGATGCATCTGGCGAATGCGCTCGGTGTTGCCGCCGTGGAGCACGTCGGCGATCAGCGACTTGCCAAAGCGCATGGGACGCGTGGCCACATAGCGCACGGCAGCGCGGGCCATATCGGTGACGTCCTCGACCTCGAACTGCGTTAGGCAGTTGCTGCAGTTACCGCAGCCCTCGGCTTCATCCGTGGCGGCGCCGCCCGCACCAGCCGCTGACGCATGCTCGGCCGCGGCCTCGTCGCCAAAGTAGCGCAACATGTATTCGCGCAGGCAGCCGGTGGTATTGCAGTAGCCCTCCATCTGGCTGAGCAGGCGATATCGATTCTGGAGCGCCCACGCGCGCTGCTCATCGTCGAGCGCCTCGTCGGCAGCATCGCCGCGGTCGATCAAAAAGCGACGCATGCGAAAATCGTTGCCGTTCCACAGCAGATGGCAGCTGGCTGGATCGCCATCACGGCCGGCGCGGCCCGCCTCCTGGTAGTAGGCCTCGATGCTCTCGGGCACATTGTTGTGGATCACGTAGCGCACGTTGGGCTTGTCGATGCCCATGCCAAAGGCGTTGGTGGCAACCATCACCTGAATATCGTCGTCGATAAAGGCGCGCTGGCTTTGACGGCGGGCGTCATTACCCATGCCGGCATGGTAGCGGCCAACGCTAATGCCACTGGGGCCCAGCGCCTCGGCAAGCTCGCCTGCCAGCGCATCGACCGTCTTGCGGGTCGAGCAATACACGATGCCGCTCTCGCTCGAATGCGCGATCACGTAGTCGCGCACCCAGGCGGTCTTGGCCTTGTCGCCCATCTCTTCGCAACCAAAGTAGAGGTTCTTGCGATCGAAGCCCGTCACCACCGTCGCCGGGTTTTGCAGGCCGAGCATCTGCTGAATGTCCGCGCGCACGCGCTCGGTCGCCGTGGCGGTAAAGGCCGCCACGATGGGTCGCTGCGGCAGGGAATCGATGAACTCGCGAATCTGCAGGTAGGCGGGGCGGAAATCCTGACCCCACTGGCTCACGCAGTGGGCCTCGTCAATGGCCACGAGCGGCACGCCAATGCCGCCGTCCGCTGCGGCCCCCTGCGCAAAGGCCAAAAAGCGCGGCTCGAGCAGGCGCTCGGGTGCCACGTACATAAGCTGGTAGCGGCCCTCGCGCGCCCGCTTGAGCACGGTGTTTTGCTGGGCCGGAGTAAGGCTGGAGTTGAGGTAGCTGGGGCGCGCACCCGCCGCGAGCAGCGCGCGGGTCTGGTCTTCCATAAGCGACAGCAGCGGGCTCACCACAAAGGTGATGCCGGGCAGCATGAGCGCGGGCACCTGGTAGCAAATGGACTTGCCGGCGCCCGTGGGCATAACGCCCAGCGCATCGCGACCAACAAGGATCGCATCGACCATGCGGTCCTGCCCCGGGCGAAACGAGGTGTAGCCAAAATAGGCGCCGAGCGTGTCGAGCGCCATCTGCTGCATGCTATCGGTCATGGTTTCCTAACGTCCAAGTCATCTGCCGCCGATTATACGCCGCCACGCGGACCGGTGCCGCACGGCTACCGGCCACGGGCGATGCAATCCGAAAGGAACGAGCGTGGATTTTTGGACACTTTCCGGATGAGCGTGGATAATCTCCCACTTTGGGCCCGTCACCAAGCCAAAAACGGGAGATTATCCACGCTCATTCTATGGGTAGTCGATGTTTTGGCAAAGTCAGCGAAAGCCCGCCAGAGCGAGCAACGTGCCTTGAAACGAGGCGGCATTGACCTTCTGGTCATGCCGCCGAAGTTGAAAGGTGGATTGCCGCTCTGGCGGGCTTGCAGCGTCGACCGGTCCGCCGTTCGTCAGAACGGCGGAACCAAAGGCGCAGCGTCGAGCCGTTGCGCGGTTTGAAAAACCGCGCAACTAGAGCTACATGACCATAACGTAGCGCGATCCCACGTAGTACTGCTTACCCATCAGGACCGGCTCGCCATTGGGACCGACAAAGCCGGCACGCAGATTGAGTAGCGGATCGTGCGGAGCAATGCCCAGCTCGGCCGCCTGCTCGGCATTGGCTCGAACGGCCTCGACCGTGCGGTAGCCAACCGAGACAATCGGCGTTCCGCCAACACGCTCGACCTCGGCAAAAATCGACTTGTCCTCAAGATCTGCCGTCAACAGCTCACGGTAAGCGTCAAACGGCACAAAAATGTTCTCCTCAAAGATGGGCTCGCCGTCCGCCGTACGCACGCGCTTGATGTGCAGCAGCAGCGCGTCCTTCTGCAGGCCAAAGAACTCCATCTCGTTTTGGCGTGCCGGAACGATCTGGCGATCGACCACGTGTGCACCGGCCTTCATGCCGTTGTCGGCACACAGCGCGGTAAACGTCTGCAGCGTCGAGGCGTGGAACTGGCGGTTGATGTGCGGCGTGGAAACAAAGGTGCCGCGGCCCTGCTGCTTAACCAGGTAGCCATCGGAGCACAATTCCTCGACGGCGCGGCGCACCGTAATACGGCTCACCTCGTACTGCTCGGCAAGCTCGAGCTCGGACGGGATACGCTCCTTGGGTGCATAAACACCTTTCTCGATCGCATCCTTGATCTCGTCGTAAATCTGCTGGTAAAGCGGTGCATTTTTGGGCGCAGGCATATCTGATCACTCTTATCAAAATAGCTAAATTTCTAATACGTATATAACGTCTAGTTTCATGTTACCTCATATTGATAAAACGATACACCCCCACCTACCAAAAAGGGACAGGTTTAATTCGGTAGGTTTTATCTGGGCAAACGAAAGCCCCTCGAAAGCAGCGAGGCTTTCGAGGGGCTCATACGGAAGGGTTGCGCCGGGCCGGCAAAATACCAATACCCTACTTGCCGTCGTCCTGTTGCAGACTGTCCTGCTCGCTGAGGCGCGCCTGCCTGCTGGCCATGCGCGCGGGCTTGTCGGGATCGGGTACGGCCGTGGGCATGGGCTCGTCGACATGACCGCCCCACCAGCCGCCCACAAAGTTGAGCGTGTGGAACACGTTGATCACGGCGCCGGGATCAACGTCGCACACCAACTTGATAATGTCCTGGCTCTCGTAGGTCGAGACAACGGTGTTCAGCAGGTACATCTTTTCGCGGCTATATCCGCCGACGACTTCGGCGCAGCTAATGCCGTGCTGAAAATGGTTTACGTAGGCAGTCATGACCTCGTCTGCCTTACGCGTCGTGATCTGCAGCGTCACGCGATCGTAGCGACGATAGAAACTGTCGATAGTCTTGGTCGAAATAAACTGGAACACGATGGAATACGCCGCCTTGTCCCAGCCAAACATAAAGCCAAAGATCGCCAGGATAAAGCAGTTGAAACCAAAGATGACGCCCCAGATGGTCTTGCCCGTGTGGTTGGAAACCCACAGCGCGATAAAGTCGGTGCCGCCGGTGGATGCGCCGGATTTAAGCGCGATGGCAGCGCCCAGACCCGAGACCACGCCGCCAAAAATGATGAGCATGATCTTGTCGCCCAAAAACGGCGCGAAGTGAAAGACGTTGAGGAACAGCGATGAGAGCACGACCTGCATCATCGAGAAGATGACGAAGCGCTTGCTAATGCCGCTCCAGCATAGGAGCGCCACGGGAATGTTGAGCGCGAGCATACCGAGCGAGATGTCGATGTGAACGCCGCCCAGCGAGGTAACGCGATCGAGCAGGACCGCGACGCCGGTAAGACCGCTCGGAAGCAGATCGGCGGGCTGAATGAACGCCTGGATCAGAAATGTCTGGAGAACGGCGGAAATGGTGACCGCCACGGCAGTAATGGCGCGGCGGACGATGGTGAGGCGGCCGAGCACGAGCACTCGGTCCGTGAGCTGGTCGATGGCGTTCGCCACGTAGGCTCCCTTCGAAGGCAGATGTAGTTGTGGGGCATGCCGGCGATTGTAGCATGGAGCGTGCGGGGACGCTTCAATTCACCCTCTCTCGACAACCATCAGAAGGACCGTGAGGTCGCTTAAAAGAAAAACGCCGTGAAGAGAGCGATCCCTTCACGGCGAATTCGGCGTTTGCCCAGATAAAACCTGCCAAAATAAACCTGTCCCTAAATGGCAGGTAGGATGTCGGTCAGGTTGTCGATGACGACGTCGGCGGCGGACTGATCCAGGTTAACGCCCTCGTGCGGACGCAGCGCCAGGACTCGGGCGCCGGAACGCTTGCCGGCCTCGATGCCCAAAGGCGAATCCTCAATAACCAGGCACTCGGCAGGCTCCACCCCCAGCGCCTCCATGGCACGCAGGTAGATCTCGGGGTCGGGCTTAAACGCACTGCACTCGTGACCGCTGATGGTGTAGTCCAGCACATCGGCGATACCGGCAATCTCTACCAGCTCGTCAATGAGCTCACGATAAGACGAGCTCGCGATGGCACACTTCACGCCGCGCTCGTGCAGTGCGCGCATCACCGGCTCCGTCTGCTCGTTGAGCAGCTCGGCATACGGAACGGGGTGGTCCGGGCTGTAGACCTGCTTGTACTCCACGCGAAGGCGCTCGCGCAGCTCAACATCGTCGGGCACCAGCGCCTCCCAAATGGCCGGCTCGTTAGACCCCGAAAGATCGGGGATCTCGTCAAAGTGGAACCCCTTCTCCTCCATAAACGCCACGCGACGACGGTTGTAGAACCACTCGGTATCGACCAGCACGCCGTCCATGTCAAACAGCACTGCTTTGATCATACGCATCTCCTCCCACCTGCCAAATAGAGACAGGTTTATTTTGGTAGGTTTTATCCTGGGTTTTGCGACGCGACAGGCGTGCCCTCCCAAGAGCAAAAGAGGGGATGGGGCACAAACCCCATCCCCTCTCAATCAACCCGTAAGGTCTACTTACTTGTGATTAGTAGGAAAGCTTCCACATGTAGCGACGCATGGTCAGCGGGTGCTGACGGGCCTCGGCGATCTGGTTGCCGTACTCGCGCATAACGGCGAGGTGCAGCAGCGGGTTGAAGTAGGTGACGACGCTCGCGGGCACGGCGTCAGCCAGGCCGTAATCCTTGGAGTCGATCAGAGCGACCTTGGCGCCCATGCGCTCAAGGAAGGTGAGGGCGCGGGCGTCCATCGGACGGGTAGCGCCATCGGACATGAAGAAGACGTAGGGCTTACCCTCGGTGGAAACCTCGAACGGGCCGTGGAAGTACTCGCCGGTGTTGTAGGCGGCGGCGTCGATCCACTGCATCTCGGTGAACAGGAAGGCGGCGTGAGAGTAAGCCATCTTCTCGGAGGCACCAGAGGCCATGAAGTAGATCATCTTGTCGTCCTTGAAGTCCTCGGCGAACTTCTTGGCGAGCTTCTTGCAGTGCTGAGCGGCGTTCTCGCAGAGCTCAAAGACGTTGGTGAGGCCGGTGATCATGTCGTCGTACTTGTCATAGCCCTCGGTCTGCTGAAGGATCTCGAGAGCAAGAGCGATGGCATAGCCGGGCTTCTCGCACTTGGCAGCGAAGTTGGCGTGGAAGCCGTGAACGATGACGTAGTCAGCGTCGACGGTCAGAGCGGAGCCAGCCTTGTTGGTGAGGGAGACGACCGGGCAGTTGTGCTTCTTGGCGGTCTTGTTGGCCTCGACGGTCTCAGGCGTGGAGCCACCGAGGGAGCAGGTGATCACGAAGGTGTGCTCGTTGACCCAGGAAGGCGTGTCGTAGTTGAACTCGTTAGCGGTGAAGATCTGAACGTTCAGCTTGTCCGTGTTGTTGGCCAGGAAGTACTTGGCGGGGTAAAGGTCGGACATGGAAGCACCGCAGCCGACGAAGGCGACGCTGTGGATCTCGTGGTTGGACAGGACGTCAGCGACGATCTGCTTAGGGAGGTTAAGGTCGATCTCGTACATCTGACACATTCCTTTCGATTTTTGCGGCGCCACATTGCCGGGCGCTCGCAGGGTTACCGTGGTTTGGACCGAGTCGCCGGCCCGTTAAGGATGCGACAAAGGGACTGTCCCATTGTCGCATTTTGGGGATGGAAGCCTGCCTGGGGTATGGGATGCCAGGCAGGCCCCCGGGGGAAAGCGGTTAGGCGCTTGGTCGCGACTAGGCCAGGATGCCGGCCGCGGAGAGGGCGATGCCGCCCACAATGGCGATCACGAGAAGCCAACCGGTGTTGACGTTCTTCTTGATGAGCCAGTACATAAGGCCGGTGAGGCCAAGGGAAATCATCTGGGGCATCATGCCGTCCAGGATGTCCTGGATAACGACGGTGCCCTCAGCGAACTGCAGCGGGGTGGTGGCGCCAATCAGCGTAGCGATCATGCCGCCCACGGACATAAGGCCCACGATGCCGCAGACATACATGAGCTTCTCCATGAGGTCGCCGCCCTGAAGCTTGCTCAGGTACTCGTGGCCGCCCTGATAGCCCATCTTGGCGGCGAACCAAGTAATCAGCACAGAGGGGACGATGGAGATGAGCATGGCCAGGATCGGGCCCATGATGGAGCCCTGCTGAGCCAGCTGAACGCCCAGGCCAAAGGCGATAACGCGGATGGTGCCCTGGAAGAAGGAGTCACCGATGCCGGAAAGCGGACCCATGAGGGAGGTCTTGACCGCGTTGATCGAATCGGGATCGAAGTTCTCGGGATCCTTGGCGTACTCCTCCTCCATGGAGGCGGAGAGGCCCAGGATGAAAGCGCTCGTCTGCGGGGTGCAGTTGTAGAACGCCATGTGACGGTGGTAAGCCTCTTTCTTAGCAGCGAGCTGCTTGGGGTCGGACTCATCCGGATAGAGGCGATCGAGCGTGGGAACCATGCCGTAGAGGAAGCCCATGTTCATCTGACGCTCGTAGTTCCAAGAGGCCTGGATGGCCCAGGAGCGCCAGAAGAACTGGCTGACCTTCTTGTTCAGGGACACGTCCTTGGTTGCGGTTGCCATAGTGTGTTCCTCCTTAGTCTTCGTCGTCTTCGAGCGGATCGTAGTCGGAATCGACACCGGCGGCTGCATGGGAACCGTTGAACTTGAAGCCCATGAAGACGACGGCCAGGCACACACCGATCAGAGCGACCGCGATGACGGACAGGTTGAGGTAAGCGGCGAGCAGGAAACCGATGAACAGGAACGGAGTCATACCCTTCTTGATCATCATGGTGAGCAGCAGGGCCAAGCCGTAGGCGGTCATGATCTTGGTCGAAACGTTAAGACCGGTGGACAGCCACTCGGGAACCATGTTGACGATGGCCTGAACCAGGTCGGTGCCAACAAAGACGGCGAGGAAGATCGGCAGGAAGTACATGACGGCGTACAGACCGGAGCCGGCGCAGATGTGCATACGGTAGGCGGTCTTGAACTTTCCGTTATCGATCGCGCTATCGGCCACATGGGTGAGGGCGGCGATGATGGAACGGAAGACAATGCCGAGGAGCTGACCCAGGACGGCGACCGGGATGGCGATCGTCATGGCGGTCTCGGCGGAAGCATCGGTCAGGCATGCGAAGGCAGCGGCCACGATGCCGCCCAGGACCATATCGGGCGGAACGGCAGCGCCGACCTGCACCAGGCCCATGGACACGAGCTCGACGGCGGCACCGACAGCAAGGCCGGTGGGCACATCGCCCAGCAGCAGACCGACGAGCGTAGCGCCAACGAGGGGCTGCTCGAAGTTAAGACGACCGAGCAGGCGGGAGTCCCACATGCAGAACACGCCGACGAGGCCGACGAGCACCGCACTGATGAACGTATTCATACCCTTCTCCTTTCAGTCAGGCAAAAGCCTGGTTGATTACAGCTTGGCGTCGATGTCGACGCTCTGATACGTAGGGGTCTGCTGGACATAGAGCTTGATGCCCATGTCGAGCAGCTGGTTGACGTCGGCCTTCTGGGCGGCGTCGAGGAAGACGGAGCTGTCCTTGCCGCCGACCTGATCGGCACCGTCGTGGTTGGCGGTGGCGCCCAGGTTGATGGCGTCGAGCTTGTAGCCCTGGCAGAACTGCAGCATCTCGGCCGTGTTGCCAAAGACGAACATGACGCGCTCGCCGAGGGTGTTGAGCTTGTCCATCTTGGCGAGGGCACGCTCGACGGTGAAGACGTTCAGGCGCACGCCCTGGGGCTTGGCCAGCTTAAGAGCACCCTTCTTGATGTCGTCGTTGGCGGCAGCGTTGTCAACGACGATGATGCGCTCGGCCTGAACCTTGGTGGTCCAGGTAAAGACGACCTGGCCGTGCAGCAGACGGTAGTCAAGACGTGCGAGGACGATCTTGGCGGGACCGGAGCTGTGACGGGGCGCCTTGGCCTTCTTGGCGGGAGCCGCGGCAGCCTCGACCGGTGCGTTGGGGTTAGTCAGACCGGTGCGGGCCTCGTTGATGAGGGCCGCGAGGTCGGCGCCCTTGACGGGGGCGGGGCTCATAGCGAGCGTCAGGGCCAGCGGAATGTTGAAACCGCTGACAACCGTGAACTTCGTGCCGTTCTTGGAAAGCTCGACCATGTTGTTGTTGACCGAGCTGCCGAGCATATCGGTCAGCACATAGACGGTGTCGTCCGCGTTGAACGTGGCGATCATGGCGTCCACCTTGTTGGTGATGGGCTCCTTGTCGTCACGAGCAAGCGACACGACGTGGACGTTTGACACGTCGCCGAGAACCATCTCGAGCGTGTCTTTGGCGCCTGCGGCCAGGCCGCCATGAGATGCGAGAATGATCTGATTCATCTTGCCTCCTCCTTTTCGTTATGGTCATTATAACGTCTTATACGTTGCTTATATTGCTAATTAGTATAAAGACCGTTCGCGGGTGAAAATCGACCGTTGACGGGTTTAACGTACTTGAAACGTTGGGGCTGGGTAGGCCGGCGCTGACTGGATAACCCCAGGTCGGACGCCGCGCGCAATCCCCTATCGCACGAAGTACCAGGGGCTTTCCTGCACGGTGGGCTCCAGCGCAATGCCCGTGCGCTCGCGGAACAGATCCATGTCCTGTGATTTCTCCGTCCACCACGCGTTGGGCTTAAAGGTCATGCTCTCGACAATACGTTTGACAATGGCGCTGTTGCGCAGCTTGGAAAAGTCGGTGTTCATGATCACGATGGAGGCGAGCACCAGCACAATGCCCAGGACCTTGATTGCGCCGGCGGACTCGGCATAGATGCCAATGCCGACCAGAACGGTCGCCACGGTTTCGAACGAAGCCACGACCGGCACCTTCGACGTCTCAAGATCCATCGAAAGGCCCTGCATATAGAAGATGTACGCAAGAGCCGTCGGAATAAAGCCAAAGCCCGCGAACAGCAGAATGAGCTGCGGGGACATTGCCGCGGCCATATCGGACCACGGAGCCGAAAGCACTGCCATAAAGCATCCGCCAAAGACAAAGCCCCAAAACGTCACCGCCAGCGGATGCAGCGTCTTGGTGGCCATGCGGCTAAACACCGCCAGCAGCGCACCGCAAAGTCCGGCGATCACACCCGACGCGACGCCCCAGGCCGAGAAATGGAAACCGGACAGGTCGCCGCTCGTCACCGCGAGCACACAACCCACAATGTTAAAGACGATGGCGGCGAGCTTGTTGGGGGTCACGTCCTCGCGATAAAGCACGCGGCCGAACATGACGCCAAACACCGGCGAGGTGTAGAGCAGCACCGAGGCCGTGGACATGCCCACCTCGCCCATGCACTCGTAATAGCAGGTGTTGGCGACGGCTAAACCGACAATACCGACAAGCGCGCAGGGAACAAGCTCTTTAGGACTTGCCTTGAACAGAGCCAGGGGACCCGAGGCTTTTCCCTCACGAGCACCTCCCTGGCAACCCATAAATGCCAAGACCGGAGCCATTAAGACGGCACCCGACAACAGGCGAAAGGCCGCCATGCTCTGAGACGAAACACCCATGGCCGAGATGCCGTTTACAAAGATTCCGATGCTGCCCCACATAAGCGCAGCAATCAGCACCAGCACATAGCCCAGATTGCTTTTCTTCAACGCAGCCCCCTCGATATTGTTTCCAATATGTTTCATACTACGTTATAGTCGTTATATACATTTTTCAAGACACAAATCGGTGAGCGGAAAAGTAATCCGTTTTCCTCCGTCCCCAGCGGATTACTTGGCGGTTGCGGTGAAATGGTTCCTAAATAGAGGCTTCAAGCCCCCAAATAGGAACTATTCCACCGCAACTTATGAGGACATCGAGCTGTTAGGCCGCTCTATCCCTTAATAGTCCAGCTTCCACATGTAGCGGCGCGTCATGTAGTCCTTGTGGGTGACGGCAGAGAGCGCGCGCATGTACACGTTGTTGAGAATCGGCGCAAAGATCAGGTGGTTGAAGTATTCGCTCACGCTGTCCTTGATGTCGTTGAGGCCGAGCTCCTTGGCGTCGAGCTGATAGACGCGCTCGCCACCGTACTGGTTGACGAAGCGGATGCCGCGCTCGTCGTTGCAGCGGCTGCGGCCAACGCTGATGAGCTGGAACAGCGAGGTGCGCTTGTCCAGGATCTCGAAAGGACCATGGAAGAAGTCGCAAGTGTTGATGGTACAGGAGTCGATCTGCAGCATCTCCTGCACGTTGCAGATGCTAAAGACGTAGGCGGCACCAAAGAGCGGACCCTGAGCCATCACGTTGATGCAGGGCTTGTCGGCGTTCTGCTCGGCCCACTTGGCAGCGAGCGGACGGGTGTACTCGAAGGCCTTGCGATAGATGGGATCAATCAGGTCGAAGGCGGCCATGGCGGTCTCGTACTCAGCATAGCCCTCGGTCTGCTGCGTAAGCTCCATGGCAATCATGGTCACGACGGCGGAGTTGGTGCGGCCCATGCAGGACTCGTCGATGGCCAGGCTGTCGTACTGGATCTTGTAGTCGCAGACCTCGGTGAGGCCGGACTCGTCAACATAGATGGCGATGGTGCTGGCGCCGTGGTCCTTGGCGACCTGGGCGGCGACGATGGTCTCCTTGGTGCCGCGCATGGACACGACGACGGCCAGGGTGTTCTCGTTGACGTAGGCCGGGGTGGCGTGCACGAACTCGTTGCTGGTGTAGCTGGAGCTCACGACCTGCGTGGCCTCGTGCTCCATAAAGTACTGGGCAGGATAGTTGCCGCCGTTGGATCCGCCGGCGCCAATCCACACGACGCGCTTGATGCCGCCCTTGTCTGCCTTGTCAGCCAAAACCTGGGAGACGACGTCCTTAACCTGTTCCTGAATAGTCATCGTGCATCAGCCTTTCTTCTCGTTTGATGCTCTTGATGGCATACAAGTTACATACATGTTTTGGTGATGTCGACTAGTTGTATGCTATATTTGTCTTGGATAATTTGCTGATGCGGTTTTTGATAACTGGTTACCAGCGGTTTTATTGTTGTATTGGATACATACTTGATTAGGTAAGCATACAAGTTAGATACAGGTTAGTCGTATGAGCGCTTCGTCTAAAAAGAAACTGACCCAATACGAGCGTCTGGCGGGCATGCTGCGTGACCGCATCGCCGCCGGCACCTACGCACGCGGAGACAAGCTGCCGTCCGAGATGGAGCTCATGGACGAGTCGGGGCTCTCGCGCAGCACCGTGCGCCATGCGCTTAAGGTACTGGTGGATGAGGGTCTGGTGCGCACCGAGCGCGGACGAGGCGCCTTTGTGGCCGACACGCCCGAGGTTCACGAGAACAACCTGGTGTTCTCGAGTTATACCAAGCAGATCGAAGGCCAGGGCATGAAGCCCACCACGCGCACGGTGGACTCGGGCTTTGCCAAGGCGGCGGGCAGCGTGGCCAAGTTCTTCGATGCCGCCGTGGGCAGCAAGCTCGTCAAGCTCGTCCGCCTGCGCTATCTGGACGATGTGCCGCTGTGCCTGGAGACCACCTACCTGCCGCCGAGCTTTGGGGCGCTCATCGATCGCGACATCAACGGGTCGCTCTACGCCACACTACGCCAGGAGTTTCATCGCGCGCCGGCCCAGGGCCACAAAACCTTTGAGGTGTGCTATGCCTCGCAAAACGAGGCATTCCTGCTCAACGTTGAGCGCGGCCAGGCGCTGATCCTTATCACCGACTACGTCTACGACACCGACGGCCGCCCGCTCCACGTCTCCAAGCGCATCCAACGAACCGACCGCGCCAAATACACCGAGCCCATCGGCTAACCTGCCAAAATAAACCTGTCCCTAAATGGTAGGTTTGAAACCTTGGGCAACAAGTGCGGGAAACCAGGTTGGTTTGGGTTGGTTGGGGACGCGTTCGGCCAGGACCAGCTCCATCCAGCACATGTCGTACCAGCGGCCGAACTTTTGGGCGCAGCGATCGAAGGCGCCCACCAGGCGATACCCCATATGGGCATGGAAGTCCTGGCTGTTGTGCGTCAGGTATTCGTCGTCCTTGTCGTGCGGCACGGCGATGAGCGCGCACATGTTGGTGATGCCCATCGCGACCAGGCACTGCTTGAGCGCATCGTGCAGCTTGCGACCCAGCCCGCCGTGACGCACCTCGCGCGCCAGGTAGATTGACGTCTCGACCGACCAGTCGTACGCCTCGCGGCTGTTAAGCGGGCTCACATAGGCATAGCCTACTGGGCGCCCGTCCAGCTCCATTACCAAATACGGATAGCGCTTGAGCGTACGCTCGATGCGCCCGGCGAACTCCTCAACGCTCGGCACCTCGTATTCGCAGGTAATCGCCGTCTGGCGCACATACGGCTCATAGATGGCAAGCAACGCCGGCGCGTCATCGAGCGTCGCCAGGCGAATCGTCGGCTCGGACATCTCGGTCATACAATCCTTCCCCCACAAAAGCAAAGGCCGCCCTGCGCCAAACCCAGGCGTAGGACGGCCCTCGTCATTGCATCAAGCTACAGGACAGCCGCCAACGCGGCGATGTCCTCCTGCGTCGTGGCCCAGCTGGTGCAAAAGCGCACCACCGTATGGGTCTCGTCGTACTTTTCCCAGTACTCGATTGAGGCATGCTCGCGAATGCGGGCCATGTCCTCGTTGGGCAGAATCACAAACTGCTGGTTTGTGGGCGTCTCCAAGAAGAACTGGTAACCGCGCTCGTGCAGTACGCGACGCAGCGCCTGAGCCGTCTCGATCGCCTGGCGGCCAATCTCAAAATACAGGCCATCGGTAAAGAGCGCCTCAAACTGCACACCCGTCAGGCGGCCCTTGGCCAGCAGCGCGCCGTGCTGCTTAATGCGCGGAATGGGATGCGCCGGGGCGTGCATGCCGCAAAACACCACGGCCTCGCCGCAAAGCGCACCGCACTTGGTGCCGCCGATGTAGAACACGTCGCACAGCTGCGCCAGCTCGGGCAGGGTAATGTCGCACTCATCGGCCGCCAGCGCATAGGCCAGGCGAGCGCCGTCCACAAACAGCGGAATCTCGCGCTTCTGGCACACCGCATAAATCTCGGCCAGCTCGGCCTTTGAGTACAGCGTGCCGTACTCGGTCGATAGGCTCACGTACACAGCGCCCGGGAACACCGTGTGCTCGTAGCTCTCGTTTTCGTAGAACACCTGGATATAGTTCTCGAGGTCCTCGGCGTGCATCTTGCCCTCGTAGCCGGGGATGGTGAGCACCTTGTGGCCGCCAAACTCGATGGCGCCCGCCTCGTGGCAGGCAACGTGGCCGGTCTCGGCGGCAACGACGCCCTCGTACGGCGCGAGCAGCATGTCAATCACCGTCGCGTTGGTCTGCGTGCCGCCCACCAGCAAAAATACGTCGGCATCGGGAGCCTGACAGGCCTCGCGGATCAGCTGCTTGGCGCGCTCGGTATGTGCATCGGTACCGTAGCCGGGCTGCGGTTCCATATTGGTGTCGACGAGCGCTTGCAGCACCGCCGGATGTGCACCGTGGGAATAGTCATTGTTGAACGCGAGCATGGCAATCCTCTCTTACCAGGTATCGTCCAGATGATTCAAACGGGGCTATTGTACGCCGTTGGGATAGGCAATGCGCGCGGCAAGGCACTCAAGTGCCAGCACCAGGGCAAAGCCGCAGCTCACGTCAGTCAAAAAGTGCGCACCGATCACGATGCGGCCAAACGCGACGAGTGCCGCGACCACAGCCGCCGTCCAAAAGACCACACGGCGGCGCGACGGTTTTTCCTTAAAGGCCGCCGCGGGAAGCCCGGCGAGCATAAGGCCGATCGCCGCGTGCGCCGTGTGCCCACTCGCAAACGACTTAAAGCCGTCCTTGATCACGCCGGCAGCGATATAGGCCCACTTGTCGGGGTTACCGATCACCCACCACGGCTGAAAATCGAGTCCCTGCGTTACCTCGATCACGCGCATGCGCGGGCGCGACCACAGCGGCTTGACGATCACGTTGAGGATGATGGCTTGGGCAACCCATACGGCAAGCACCATCAGTGCCCAGCGCGTGAGCTCGTCGGGGTCGGTGTCGCGCGTGAGGCGATAGACGATAAGGTTGGCAGCGATGACCAGCACAAACGTCAGCACCAGCTGAGCCGCGACGAGTTTGCCGCCAACCCGCAGGGACGAAATAATCTCGTAGCCGGCCAAGCCAACATTGACGAGGATGCCGAGCACGGCGAGCCATTTGCTCCCCCTGGAGTCGAGACGCGCCGCGCGCACGAGCATGACGCCCGCGATGCTCGCCGTCAGCTCGAACGGCAGCTCGCCGGCGGCCTCGATAAAGCGGCCGTACATGCTGCCGATGTTGAACAGCGCGCTCGAGATCTGGTAATCGAAGAAGCTGCCCACGCCCAGACAAAGGCACAGGACAACCGCGATAATGGCGACATCTTTCTTATAGATGTATCCGAACATGCTTTCCTTTCGGTCGGGCGAAGGGTCGACCCGCAACGTGGTGGGGCAAAAATAGCTTTGTCCCATAAATACCCTTACAGGTTGAGCATAAGTGAGCGAAAACGTTCCATTTGTGGCAAGGTGGCCCGAAGGAGGAGGGAAGCGTACTTGCGTACGCGACCGACGAGTGAGGGTCAGATTGCCCAAATGGAGCGTTTGCAGCGTCGACCCGTTAGTCGTCGTCGCTGGCACCCAACTGCTGCAGCAGCATGAGCGCCGCCGCCACCGGGCCGGTGCCGTCGTTGGCGTCGAGGCCGCGACCCAGGCCGCTGCCCGCGCCAGCGCCCGCCTTGTAGGGCACCGACAGCTTGCGGCTCTTGGGAAAGTTCACCGCACCGTAGCGGGTCTTAAGCTCAAAGGCCACCTTCTTGGGCACGTCGACGCCCAAAAACGTGATGCGCCCGCCGCTGAGCGTAACGCTCTCGAGCCCCAGGCGCTCGCCGCGAATGCGGATGCGCGCGCGGTTGAACAGGTTGAGTCCCGCCAAGGGCAGCTCGCCATGCGCGGCCTCGGTCTCTTCCTGCACTTCGTCGATGCTCTCCAGGTCCTCGGCCGCCGCGAGCTTGCGGTACACGAGCACGCGCTGGTCCACCGCCGGCATGTACTCCTCGGACAAGAAGTAGTCGGCCGGCAGGTTGATGCCCACATTCGCCGCCTCCACGCCGGCATCGTCATCGCCGCGTGCCTCGGCTACGGCCTGTCCCAGCATCTGCGTAAACAGGTCAAAGCCCACACTCGACAGGTTACCGTGCTGCTCGGCACCCATGAGCGAACCGGCACCACGGATCTCCAGGTCGCGCATGGCGATGCGCATGCCGCTGCCCAGGTCCTGGAACTCGGAAAGTGCGGTCAGGCGCGCCGTCGCCTCCTCGGTGAGCGGCAGCTCGCCCGGGAACATAAAGTACGCGTAGGCCTGCGTGGCAGAGCGGCCCACACGGCCCTTGAGCTGGTAGAGCTGTGCCAGACCCAGGCGCTGCGAGTCCTCGATGATCAGTGTGTTGGCGGTCGAGTTGTCGATGCCGCTCTCCACGATGGTCGTGGCGATGAGCACATCGATCTTTTTGGTCGCGAACTCGATCATCACGTCCTCGACCTCGCGCGGGCTCATCTTGCCGTGCGCCACGCCCACGCGCGCCTCGGGCGCGGCCTCGTGCACGCGTGCCACGGCGTCGTCGATGGTCTTGACGCGGTTGGACACGTAGTACACCTGTCCGCCGCGACCCACCTCCAGACGAATCGCCGCACTCACCACGTCGGGGTCGTACTCCCCCACGTGCACGATCACGGGGCGACGTCCGGTGGGCGGCGTGGTGATCAGGCTCATGTCGCGCACGCCGCTCGTGGCCATCTGCATGGTTCGCGGAATCGGCGTTGCCGAAAGCGTGAGCACGTCAATCTGCTCACGCAGGTTCTTGAGCTGCTCCTTATGCTGCACGCCAAAGCGCTGCTCCTCGTCGATGATCACCAGGCCCAGGTTCTTGGGGTTCACGTCGGCCGAAAGCAGACGGTGCGTGCCGATAAGCACGTCAATCGTGCCCTCGGCAAACGCCTTAAGCGCGCGCTTTTGCTGCGCCGGGGTGCGGAAGCGGCTGAGCACCTCGACCTCCAGGCCAAACGGGGCAAAGCGCTCAAAGAACGTCTCGTAGTGCTGCTGGGCCAGAATGGTCGTGGGGCAGAGCACCATGACCTGACGGCCGGAATCCACGCACTTAAAGGCCGCGCGCAGGGCGACCTCGGTCTTGCCGAAGCCCACGTCGCCGCACAGCAGGCGGTCCATGGGCTTGGGCGCCTCCATGTCGGCCTTAATGTCGGCGATGGCCTCCAGCTGGTCGCGCGTCTCGTCGTAAGGGAAGCTCTGCTCCATCTCGATCTGCTCGGGCGTGTCGGGCGGGCAGGCGATACCGGCGATCGACGAGCGGCGCGTATACAGATCGACCAGGTCAAACGCCAGCTTTTTGGCGTTCTTGCGCGCCTTGTTGGTGGCACGCGTCCAGTCGGCAGTGTTGAGTCTGGTCAGACGCGGCTTGTCGCCGTCGGGACCAACATAGCGCGTGATGCGGTCGACCTGCTCCAACGGCACGTAGAGCTTGTCGCCGTCGGCATATTCCAGCAAAAAGTAGTCGCGTTCCTTGCCGCCCACTTCCTGGCGCGCGATCTCGCTAAAGAGCGCGATGCCATGGGTGGCGTGCACCACGTAGTCACCCGGCTTAAACGGGAAGGTAATCTGCGTAATGTCCACCTTGCGGCGGCTGCGCGCGCGGTTGGCATCCATGCGGGCATTGAGGTCGGCGATCGAGAACACGGCCAGGTTGGCATCGGGCACCACCACGCCCTGTGGCAGGGCGGCATCGACAAAGGTCACGCGTCCGCGCGAGATGGTGGGCACGGCGGCACCGGCGGCAGCCTGGGCGGCACCCGCCTCGAGCGAGCGGGCGTTGAGCGCGTCGGCCTTACGCTCGCGAATGGAAGCATGGGCCTCCTGGCGTGCGGCACGGTCGGCGGAATCCGCCGCTGCCACGCGCACGCGGTCGCCGATAGCGCCGGAATTTTCGGGCGCGGCCGTCAGCGACTCCTCAAAGGTAATGCCCTCGTCGCCAAAGGTGAGCTCCATCGACTCACGCGCACCGCGGTCGGGAATGGCAAACACGCAGGCGTAGCGCTTGCCCACGACTTCCTGAATGCGCGTCATAAAGCGGTTGTCCGAGCCCGCAATGGCCGGCTGCTCAATCTTGAGCTCTGCCGTAACCGCGCCGCCGGCGCGAATCAGGCTCACGTAGTTAAGGCGCTGCTGAGCACCAAAGTCGAGTTGCTGGGCACGCACGTACAGGCCGTCCAGACGGTCGACCCCTGCCTCGCCAGCGCGCGCCTCGATATCCTCGTAGGCGCGCAGGCAGTCGTCGAACAGCGAGCGCGGCTCGGACAGCACCACGAGTGCCTTGCCGCTCACATGCGACAGCGGGCTCACGGTCTGGCCGTACATCACCGGCAAAAAGCGGTCGAGCTCGGGCGTGACGATGCGCGCATCCACCATCTCGAGCAGCGCCGCCAACTTGCTGTCGTCCTGGCTGGCGCGGTAGAGCGCCACATGCATGTTGTGGACGGCGTCGTCGGTGAGTGCGAGCTCGCGACAGGGAAAGATCTCGATGCTGTCCTCGTTGCCGATGGTCTGGCCCGTGGAACTCACCATGCGGCGGATACGGTCGATCTCGTCGCCGAAAAACTCGATGCGCACGGGCGCCTTTTCCTGTGCGGGAAACACCTCGACGGTGTCGCCGTGCACGCGGAACAGGCCGGGTGCATCGGCGGCGCCGGCATTGGTGTAGCCCATGCCCACCAGGCGCTGCGGCACCTCGTCAAAAGGGATCTCCTCGCCCACCGCAAAGGTCGTGGACTCCCAGTAGCGGCTCTCGACCGGCGGCACGCAGCGCAGCAGTGCGCGGGCCGAGGCGACCATAATGCAGTTGTCGCCGCGCACGATGCGCCCGAGCGCCTCGCAGCGTTGCGCCACCACGGCGTCGTCGGGCGCCTGCTCGCGCCACGGATAGTCCTTGCGCTCGGGGAAGCGGCACACGTGCGCCAGCCCCACATAGGCGGCAAAGCTGCGGGCGGCACGATCGGCCGCGTCCTCGCCGCTCACAATGTAGACCGTGGGGCGCGGACGGCGCGCAAACTGGGCGGCGGCCATAAGCGTGCGACCCGACTGAGACACGGCCAGCGTCACGTCCTCGCCAGAATCGAGCCCGGCCTCGACGGTCTGCAGCGCCTCGGCAGTGTAGAGCTGCGCGGCTATACGGTGAATGAGCATGCTGTTCCTCCGGCATCGCAACGCCAAAAGCCCGCCGGGGCAAGCTCGGCGGGTCGTTCGTCAAATTCGTTGCCTGTCATGGTAGCGCATGGAGAGAACTCCGGCTCAAGGGCAAACCCGGCCCCGCAAAAAACGCCAGACGAAGATGCGTTCCGCCCTACCCCGTCACGCGCACGCTGGGGCACAAATCTGCCAGCGGACACTCGTCGCACTTGGGTTTGCGGGCGTCGCAGATCTCGCGACCGAAGGTAATCCACTGATGGTTGACCGACTCCCAATACTCGTGCGGCAAAATCTTAAGCAGATCCTGCTCGGTCTTGAGCGGCTCCTTGGCATGCGTCTTGGGACTCAACATCAGGCGGTGCGCAATGCGGTTGACGTGCGTGTCCACCGCAATGCCCTCCACGATGCCATACCCCACGTTGAGCACGATGTTCGCCGTCTTGCGTCCCACGCCCGGCAGCTTTACAAGCTCCTTCATGTCGGCCGGCACCTCGCCGCCATAGTCGGCGACGATCATCTGCGCGGCCTCGACGGCATGCTTGGCTTTGCTCTTGTAGAAGCCGAGTGACTTGATGGTGTCTGCCACGTCAGCCACGCTCGCCCCGGCCATGGCCTCGGGCGTGGGCCACTGGGCAAACAGCCGCGGCGTCACCTTGTTGACCTGCGCGTCGGTCGTTTGTGCCGAGAGTAGCACCGCGATCAGCAGGCGGAAGGGATTCTCGTGGTCCAAAAAGCACTCGACCGGGCCATAGCGACGGTTGAGGCGCTCACACACCTCGATGGCGCGCTCGCGCTTGGCGGCATTGGTCTCGCGTGGCATAACGACTCCTCGGCTCAACGGCACAATAAACTTATGGGCACAATTGTCCCACGTCCGAGACGCTTACGCCTCCAAGAATGCGCCGGTCTGACGGCTCCACAGGCTTGCGTACTCGCCACCCGCCTCGACGAGCTGCGCATGCGTGCCGTCCTCGACGATCTCACCATCGGCCAGCACCACAATGCGGTCGAGCGCCGCCACGGTGGACAGGCGGTGCGCCACCACAATGGAGGTGCGCCCGCGCATCAGGTTTTCGAGTGCCTCCTGCACCAGCGCCTCGGACTCGCTGTCGAGGGCAGAGGTCGCCTCGTCGAGCACCAGAATCGGCGCGTCGGTGAGAATCGCGCGGGCGATAGCCACGCGCTGGCGCTGACCACCCGAAAGCTTGACGCCGCGCTCGCCCACCATGGTGTCAAAGCCATGGGGCAAGCGGTCGATAAACTCAGTCGCGTTGGCCAGGCGCGCAGCCTCGCGAATCTGCTCGTCGGTAGCGTCGGGGCGACCGTAGGCGATATTCTCGCGAATGGAGCGATGGAACAGCAGCGCCTCCTGCGGCACGTAGGCAACCTGGCGGCGCAGGCTCTGCTGCGTGCAGCGCGAGACATCCTGACCGTCCACGAGCACGCGGCCGCCCTGCACGTCGTCCAGGCGCAGCAAGAGCTTGGTGAGCGTCGTCTTGCCCGAGCCCGATTTGCCCACCAGGCCCACGCGCTGGCCCGCCGCCACATGAAGTGTCAGGTCATCGAACACGTTCTCGCCCGCCGCAGCGTCACGGTACGCAAAGCTCAGGTGCTCAAAATCAATCGCGCCCTCGGTTACTTTGAGCTCAGGGGCGTCCGGGTCGTCTGCCACCAAACGTGGCTCGTCCAGCACGCGCGTCATCTCGGCCGCATCGCCCAGCGCGCGGTTGATGCGCTGCATCATGGAGCTCACGTAGTTCAGGCGCATGGTGAGGTTGTACGTATAGGTAAAGATCATGACGAGCGAGCCGGCCGAGATGCCAAACCACGCGTTGCCGCCCGCCACGAACACACTCACCACGGCCATGGTGATGACGATAAGGCCCGAGGTCGTAAAGTTGCGCTGCATCATGGCGTGCATCGAGACCGTCTCGGCATCGCGCGCGGCACGATCGGCGGCGTCGAACAGATCGCGTTCAAAGTCCTCGCGTCCGCAGGTCTTGACGGCCAGGATGTTCGTGACCGCGTCGGAGAGCACACCCGAGAGCTTGTTCTGCGCGGCGGACGTCGCGGCCGAAAGCGGCATGATGCGCTTATACATAAGCCAGACAAACGCGATGTAGACGACCATGATGCCCACCAGGATCACGGTAAACGTCGGCACCACCGGGGCGAGTGCGACCACGGTGCAGATGACCGAGGTGATGGTGGGAATGAGCGAATACACCGTCACGTCGACCAGACCCGTGTAGCCGCTCATAAAACGGCTTGTCTGGCTCACAAGCGATCCGCCAAAGCGGCTGGTATGGAATGTCATGGATTGGTTGGAGAGCGTGTCGAAGCACAGACGCGCCAGGTGATAGTTGCCTGCGATCTCGAGCTTGTAGACGGTGTAGTCCTGTAACTTGGAGAGGATCTGACCCACCAGGTTAACAAGTACGAGCGCCAGGATATAGGGGCCGAAGACCTCAAACACCTGGTCGCCCGTCACGGGGCCGGCCTGGACGCGGTCGACGATGAGGGCCATCACATAGGTATTGGCAAACGTGAGCAAAAAGATGTAACCCGCCGACGAGAACACCGAGAGAAAGACAATCAGCGGCTGCGTGCGCGTGACGTCCCAAAAACGCTGCAGCGTGCGGCGCACGGTGGAGCGTTTGAGCGGACTGGTGCTTCTCTGAGACATGGGCTTCCTTTCGCATCTGATAGGGCGAAACGCCATTGTTGCACATTGAAGCGCACTTCAGGCAAGCACGATGCGAAAAGCGGCGGGGCACCCGCGTTTACGCCGGCGCCCCACCGTCTTGTTGCAATTAGTCCTCGTCTTCTTGGTCCGCGAGAAGGCTCGCGGACGTGAGTCCCAAGATCTCATCGGCTTGGTCGGCGTCTTCCAGCGCGTCGATGTCCTTGAGCTTGCGCTCCATAACGTTGGTGCGCGTGGTGATGATGCCCTCGACCGTTTTGCCCGCGGTCTCGATCTGCTGCTGGGCGCGGCGCAGCGCCGCCTGATAGCGCGGCAGCTCGGCCTTGACGGCGGAGAGCACGCGCAGCACGTCATCGGTGCGTTTTTGCAACTTAAACGTCTGGTAGCTCATCTGCAGACTGTTGAGGATGGCCGCCATGGTGCTGGGACCGGCTACGTTGACGTGATAGTCGCGGCCCAGGATCTCGATAAGCCCGGGGCGGCTGACGATCTCGGCGTACAGCCCCTCAAACGGCACGAACATGATGCCAAAGTTGGTCGTTGCCGGCACACTCAGGTACTTTTCGCAGATGTCCTTGGCCTCGCGTTTCACCATCATATCAAGCGTCTTGCGCGCTGCGGCGACGGCCTCAGCGTCACCAGACTCCTGGGCGTCGAGCAGATGCTCGTACGCGTCGCCCGGAAACTTGGAGTCAATCGGCAGCAGCACGGGGTCGCCCTCGTCCACCGGCAGCCTGACAGCAAACTCAACGCGTTCCGAGGCGCCGGGCTTGGTGGCGACGTTTTCCAGATACTGGTCGGGCGTGAGGATGTCCGCCAGGATTGCACCCAGCTGCACCTCGCCCAAAATGCCACGCGCCTTGACATTGCCCAGCACGCGCTTAAGGTCGCCCACGCCGGTGGCGATAGACTGCATGTCGCCCAGGCCCTTGTACACGGCCTCGAGCTGGTCGCTCACCTGCTTAAACGATGCCGACAGTCGGTCGTTGAGCGTACGGGAGAGCTTCTCGTCCACCGTCGCACGCATTTGGTCGAGCTGCACGTTGTTGTCTTTGCGGATGGCGCCCAGCTGAGCATCGACCGTCTCGCGCACCTTGTCCAGGCGATGCTCGATGCCTTCGCGGTTGGCGCCAAGCTGTTGGGCCGTCTCGCGGCGCAGGTCATCCATACGGTCGCCGGCCTGCGAGAACTCGCGCGCAATGGTCAGGTAGCGCTGCAGCTCTACGGCGGCGTCGGTCGTCTGCTGCTGCGCGATGGCATTTGCCGTGCGGCGGGTTTCGGCCAACGCGACGTTCAGGGTGTCGAGCGTGCTGTTGGCCTGCTCGAGCGCTGCCAGCGTTTCCGCGCTACTGTCGCCACGCTCCCGCAGCTCGGCACGCAGGCTCTTGAGCTGGAGGGCGCAAGCCACAGCAACCCCCACCGCCACCAAGGCGATCACAACAAGCGCAATATCAATAGCAGACATAAACTCCGCCCAACAAACCCAATCGAGCACCAATCAAAACCGCGATCAATCTTACCCTGTCAAACGCAGCTCATGTCCAATCGAGCGCAGACAAGTTACCTTTGCGCTATGGGTGCTGGTCCGCTAGCTCTCCCAGCTGGCGCGGATGGTTGCTGCGACATCCCCCAAGCGCTGACCAAGAGCTGCCAAGTGCTGAAGTACCTCATTGGGCGAGGCGCCGTTGAGGATGCACGTGAGGGCATATGAGGCCAAGAAGATTGTCGCGAGCCCCAGCGGAATCAGCACGATCATCGCCAGCGTACGCAGGCGCTGGGCCCAGCGACGGTGACGCGCGCGGCGTTTATCGAACGCGAGCTCCTGTGCATATGAATCCTGCTGTACGGAATAGGCCTCTGGCGCCGATTCACACCCGGGCACAGCTGCAGGTACAGCAGCGGGCACGACATTTTGCGCAAAGGGCTGGGCTGCCGCCCCTTGCATTTGTATCTCCATGAGTCGTTGCTGCTGACGCAGCATGCGCTCAGCTTGTTGCTGCGGAGTCTCAAGAAACAGATCCATGCTGGCCTCCAAAATCGGAGCATTCGACGCTTACGACCAGCATCTCGCACCGCCATGACCGCGACAACGCAATCGCCGGCAATAGCCACAAAGTTTCTTTTGCTCAAAAGCTGTCGAAAAGCTCAACAACTCCCCTACCAGCACTTTCTCTGAGCTTTTTTCGCCAGCAATCTTTTGGCCTTCCACTCTTACGCCAACTGACCAAAATCTAACCAAAAGCTTGACGAAAATTGTGAAGACAGGGACCCCACATAAACAAACGTGCCGCCCCAAAAGGGGCGGCACGCAAACTTAAAATCAGCTTTTCAGTACCGAGCGCGCAACGACCCAACGCCGGAGCGTGGGGCGGGGAAATACCTTTGCCTCGCGCGACTCTGCGGAGCCGTGAGCGAGAGGGAAAGGTATTTCCCCGCCCCACGCTCCGCAGTCGGTGAAGGTAGGCTACATGCCCGCGAGACCTCGAGCTGCGGTGGCACACATAAACGCCAGGACTAGGATCACGAGTGAGCCCGCGATGTCGACTAGCACGCCCATTGCGCGACGCTCAAACAGCCAGCTCTCAAAGTGCGGAGCAACATTGCGCCAGACACGCCACAACAAGATGACCATGCCGATGACGCCAGGAATATTGAGCAGCAAAATCTCGGAGCACAAGAGGCCAATCAGGTTGCCGGCGGCAAAGCCCGCATCGCCCTCGCAGTATTTGCGATAAATCATGTACAACATGTATGCCACAAACGGCTGCAGGCACGCAGAGATAAACGTAACCACCATCGAGGGGTCCTGAGAAAAGACATCGGTGAGCTTATCCACGCTCGTGGCATCCTTAGAGGCCAGAAACAGGCCAATGACCACCACGGGCACCACGCCCAAAATTACCTCGACCAGAGTAAACAACTTGGCAGTCAAATCCTCACTAGCCGAATTCAAATGAGGCGCCCACTCAGGATGAGCATGCGCACCGACCTTCTTGTCTTTCTCGGCACGATCGGCCTTTTTACCCTCGACAACCCGACGGCCAGGATCCTTGCGAGTTCCCGCCGCAGCAACCCGAGCCCGAGACTTCTTACCCATAAAAAACACCCCATCAGGTAGTAGATAAACGAAAAGTCGCTACCCAGTGTACCCCACCCATGAACGGTGCCGTCCCAACCAGTCCCCATACAAAAACGTGCCGCCCCTATCGGGGCGGCACACAAACTTTAATATCAGCTTTTCTGTAGCGAGCACGCGACGACCCGAAGCCGGAGCGCAGGGCGGGGAAATACCTTTGCCTCGCGCGAC
>JAIIWC010000069.1 GCA_022745215.1 Collinsella sp.
CGGGGCGGTCGGCCAGCGACCACCGGTACGGCTCAATCGTATAGCCATGCAACGGAAAAGAGCCGCCCTTTCGGACGACTCAAACTGTAATGGGGATTATTTAATCATTTGATCCCCGCGCCCGCTGCGAGCGAGGGGCGATTCGAACGCTTTCGTTCGCGAACAGTTCTGTCACCTTAATGCCGCGCGAGGCGCGCACCGGCGACTTCGCGGCAATAATGGCAGTAAGACAACCAAGAGGGGGGAACGGAATCCATGGCGCTGATCTATATCGTTGAGGACGACGAGCCCATTCGTCGCGAGCTTGCCGACATCCTTGCCCGTGCCGGTTTTGAGGTCGAGGCCTGCGAATCGTTCGAGCACGTTTCGCGCGATATTCTTGCTGCCGCTCCCGATCTGGTGCTGCTCGACCTGACGCTTCCCGTCAAAGACGGCCAGCACATCTGCCATGAAGTCCGTCGCGAATCCGAGGTCCCCATCATCGTTCTCACGTCGCGCACGACCGAGATCGACGAGGTCATGGCCATGACGCTCGGCGCGGATGACTTTGTTCCCAAGCCCTACAGCGCGCGCGTGCTCGTGGCGCGCATCAACGCACTGCTGCGTCGCACCGCGGCGGCAGGCGAGCGCAGCACGCTCGTCCACAAGGGGCTGGAGCTCGACCTCGCCCGCTCCATGGTCACCAACACGCAAACCGGCACTAGCACCGAGCTCACCAAAAACGAGCTGCGTATCCTCTCGCTGCTTCTGAGCCGCGCGGGCAAGATCGTTTCGCGCTCGGCCATCATGCAGGACCTGTGGGACTCCGACGCCTTCGTGGTCGACAATACGCTCACCGTCAACATCAACCGCTTGCGCACCACGCTCGAAAAAATCGGCATCAAGGGGTATCTGACGACGCATCGCGGCCAAGGCTATTCGGTCTAGGTGCCAGCTATGTCGTTTAGCAAATTCTTCAAAGACGCGCTGCTCCCCATCGCCGTGTGGACGTGCGGCGTACTGCTGAGCTGCTTTGTGCTGACGGTCGCCGGGGCGCCCGTCTCCATCGTGATTGTGGCGGTCGGCGTGTCCTTTATCTTTGGCATGCTCGGCATTGTGGTCGAGTACGCTCGCCGACGCCGTTTTCTGCATCAGCTGGAGCGCGCCGCCGATGAGCTGGAAAGCCCCGCATGGGTGCAGGAGATGGTGCAGTGCCCGACCTATGCGGAGGGCGAGCTCGAGTACGAGGTCTTGCGTCGCGTGGGCAAGGCGGCTTGCGATGAGGTCGCGGAAGGCCGCCGTCAAACCGATGACTATCGCGACTATATCGAAAGCTGGGTCCACGAGGCCAAGTTGCCCCTGGCGGCGGCCCATCTGATTCTTGAAAACCTAGACGGCAGCGAAGACGACCTTTCGCGTGTGGACGACTTGGGCCGCGAGCTGGCCCGCGTGGAGCGCTACATCGACCAAGCGCTCTACTATGCGCGCTCGGAAGTTGTGGAGCGCGACTACCTAATTCGTCGTTGGAGTCTTAAGGCCTTGGTGACGGGTGCGATCAAGGCAAACGCGCGCGAACTTATCGCGGCGCACGTGGCACCGGTGTGCGAGGACCTCGACTTTGAGGTATTCACCGATGAGAAGTGGCTCGAGTTTATCCTGGGCCAGCTCATTCAGAACAGCATTAAATACGCGCGCGAGGACGGTGCGAAGATCACGTTTTCGGGTGCGTTGCTGGACGAGGGCCTGGCGAGCGAACGCATCGAGCTCACCGTTGCCGACAACGGTTGCGGCGTGAGTGCAGCTGATCTGCCCCGCGTGTTCGAGAAGGGCTTTACCGGCGACAACGGCCGCACGACCAAGCGCGCAACGGGCATCGGCCTCTACCTGGTGGCGCGCCTATGCTCCAAAATGGGCATCGACGTCACCGCAGCATCCGATCCCGGCGAAGGCTTTGTCGTAACGTTTGCCTTCTCAACGAACAAGTTCCAATATTTCGAGTAACGCACGCGGCAGACGTCCGCCCAAACAAAAACGTGCCGCCCCAACCGGGGCGGCACGCTATTTTTCTATCAGCCAACTCGTTGAAGTAAGGCTGCGAAGGCCGCGAGGCCGGGAGGGGTTTCCTAAGGGCACATCCCGCAGCCGCAACGCGGCGAGGACGTGCCCGTGGAAACCACGCAGGCCCCGCGGCCGGTGGGAGCAACGCTACTTCACGACCAAAATGTCGCAGTCGGTGTTGCGCAGCAGGAACGTCGAAATCGAACCCAGCAGCGCATACTTGATCGAGGACAGGCCGCGGGCGCCGCAGAGCACCAGGTCGGGCTTGACCACGTCGAGCATCTCGTCTTTGAGCGTCTCACGAATACGGCCGGCGCGAATCATGACTTCGACCTCGGGAATGTCGGGATTGGCCTTGGCCTCTTCGAGCTGCTTGGCGATGGAGTTCTTAAATGCCTCCTCTAGGCCGTTGACCAGATCGACCGGATAGGAACCGGCGCTCTCGAGCGCCGTGGAATCGATAACGTGGCCGATAATCAGCTTGGCGCCGTTGTTCGCGGCGACCTTGATGGCGCGTGCGAGCACAAAATCCTGCTGCTCAGTACCGTCGAGTGAAACAAATACCTTGGTGTAGCCCTCGTTCATGGTTTCCTCCTTGGTCTATCGCACGGGCGCGGGGCTCGTGCGTCGGGCGGGCGCGGGTGCGTTGGCCGCCGGACACTTTACCTTGTTGCAGTTATACCCAAGGATTTCGGTTTGACCGCTCGCAATTCTGTGAACGGGCGAGTTTTTTGGTAAGGGTAAGCGCGGTCGCGCCGCTAACGGTTGATAATGGGACATCGCCCGCATCGTCCGCAGAACATCTACCGGCGGGTGTCTAACGAGGGGGTCCCTTTGGATATTATCGAGCTTCTAAAATCTGCCTTCATGGGCCTGGTCGAGGGCATTACCGAATGGCTGCCCGTTTCGTCGACGGGTCACATGATCTTGGTGGACGAGTTCGTCAAGATGAACGTGAGTGAGACGTTCTGGAATATGTTCCTGGTCGTGATTCAGCTTGGCGCCATTCTGGCCGTCTGCGTGCTGTTCTTCCACGAGCTCAACCCGTTCTCGCCCAGCAAGGGCAAGGAGGGCCGTCGCGACACTTGGGTGCTGTGGGGCAAGATTGTGCTCGGCTGTATTCCCGCCGCGGCGATCGGCCTGCCGCTCAACGACTGGATGGAGGAGCATTTCTATAACGCTCCCGTCGTGGCGCTGGCGCTCATCGTGTACGGCGTGCTGTTTATTGTGATCGAGAACTGGCGTGCCAGTAAGCGTGAGGAAATGGTCGTTGCCGGTTCGTTTGGCTCGCGCGCCGTGGTGGCGGGCGGACGTCCCGCCGGTGCGCACTTTGCGGCGCCTGCTGCGGCCGTTGTCGAGGGTGAAGACGATGACGAGGACCTGGACCTGGACTTTGGCTCCATCACTACGCTCGAGGATCTGAGCTGGAAGACGGCGCTGGGCATCGGTTGCTTCCAGGTGCTTTCGCTGGTGCCGGGTACATCCCGCTCCGGTTCTACCATCATCGGCGGCCTGCTGCTGGGCTGCACGCGCTCGGTGGCGTCCAAGTTCACGTTCTTCCTGGCCATTCCCGTCATGTTTGGCGCGAGTGCGCTCAAGCTGGTCAAGTACTTCATTAAGGGCGGCACGTTCGGCACCAACGAGATCGCCATCCTGGGCGTGGGCTGCGTCGTCGCCTTTGTGGTTTCGCTCATTGCCATCAAGTGGCTCATGGGCTTTGTCCGCCGTCACGACTTCAAGTGCTTCGGTGTCTACCGCATCATCCTGGGCATCGTGGTGCTTGCGTACTTCTTCGTCTTGGAGCCTATGCTCGGCCTGTAACTTGGTTGACGCCGCGCGGCGGCCAGGGAGACAACTTGTCATTCGAAGGGGGCGGCATGACCAAAAGGTCTATGCCACCCTCTTTTTTGGGCGATGGGGCGGGCCTGACGGTGGCGCACGGAGTCGTGGTGTGATTTGCGTCGGTGTCCGCGCGGCTCGGTATACTGGTACGGCTCAAACTATGGCGCTGCCCGCAGGCGCGCCGTCCGTCAGATGAGGAGTCGCCCATGACCCAGCCCCTGCCCTGGGAAAAGAACACTGCCGCGCCCGTGCCGCCCGCGCCGGAACCCGTGCCGCTCGATGCATACACCGCCCCCGCTGCGCCGGAGCCCGAACTCGTTCCGCTCGACATCTACGACGCTCCCGCGCCGGCGCCCAAGCCCGCCAAGCCGCTCGTCGACATCGACAGCCTTAATCCCGTCCAGCGCGAGGCGGTCCTGACCACCGAGGGCCCGTTGCTGGTGCTCGCCGGCGCCGGCTCGGGCAAGACCCGCGTCCTGACCTTCCGCATCGCACATATGCTCGGCGACCTGGGTGTTAAGCCTTGGCAGGTTCTTGCCATCACGTTTACCAACAAGGCCGCGGCCGAGATGCGCGAGCGTCTAGCGGCGCTCATTCCCAGCGGCACTCGCGGCATGTGGGTGTGCACCTTCCATGCCATGTGCGTGCGCATGCTGCGCGAGGACGCCGACCTGCTGGGCTACACCGGCCAGTTCACCATCTACGATGACGATGACTCAAAGCGCATGGTGCGCGACATTATGCAGGCGCTCGGCATCGAGCAAAAGCAGTTCCCCATCAACATGATCCGCAGCAAGATCAGCTCGGCCAAAAACGCCATGATCGGGCCCGAGGACATGCTCAAGAGCGCCGATAGCCCCAACGACAAAAAGGCCGCGCAGGTCTACCTGGAGCTGGAGCGCCGCCTGCGCGCCGCCAATGCGATGGACTTTGACGACCTGCTCGTGCGCGCGCTCGAGCTGCTGCGCACCCGCCCCGAGGTGCTCGACAAGTACCAAGAGCGCTTCCGCTACATTAGCGTCGACGAGTATCAGGACACCAACCACGTCCAGTACGAGATCGCCAACCTGCTGGCCGCCAAGTACCAAAACCTTATGGTCGTGGGCGACGACGACCAGTCCATTTATAGCTGGCGTGGCGCCGACATCACCAATATCCTGGACTTTGAGAAGGACTTTAAAAACTGCAAGACCGTCAAGTTGGAGCAGAACTATCGCTCCACGGGTCACATCCTGAGCGCCGCCAATGCCGTTGTTCGCCACAACTCGCAGCGCAAGGACAAGCGCCTGTTTACGGCCGAGGGCGATGGCGAGAAGATTCAGGCTTTCCAGGCAAGCGACGAGCGCGACGAGGGTCGCTGGATTGCCGGCGAGATCGAGAAGCTGCATGCCAAGGGTACGAGCTACGACGATATCGCCGTGTTCTACCGCACCAACGCCCAGTCGCGTATCCTCGAAGATATGTTCCTGCGCGCGGGCGTGCCCTACAAGATCGTCGGCGGCACGCGATTCTTCGACCGCGCCGAGATCCGCGACGTCATGGCCTACCTCAAGATGATCGTGAACCCGGCCGATGAGATGAGCGTCAAGCGCGTCATCAACACGCCGCGCCGCGGCATCGGCTCCACCTCGATCCAAAAGATCGAGCAGCTGGCGCGCGACAACCGCTGCTCGTTCTTCCAGGCCTGCGAGATCGCAACAGCCGAGACGGGCATGTTTAGTGCCAAGGTGCGCAACGGCCTATCGAGTTTTGTGGCGCTGGTGCGCGAGGGCCGTCGCATGGACGGCGAGCTCAAGGATGTCGTCGAGATGATTGTCGACAAGACGGGCCTGCTGCAGGCGTTTCGCGCCGAGGGCACCATGGAGTCCGAGAGCCGCGCCGAGAACATCCAGGAATTCCTGGGCGTCGCCGCCGAATTTGAGGAGACGCACGAGGATATCGAGGGTACGCTCGAGAGCTTGGAAGAGCTGCGCGCGGCCGGTGTTGCCGACGTGCCTGCCGGCGCCGAGTCCGAGCCCGTCGTGGTGAGTGCGCCCGCGCCCGAGCCGGGACCGTCCGCTCCGGCATCCTCGTTTGAGGCACTTGTCGGCGCTCGTGACGCCGCGGGCTCCAATCCGCTCGATAGCCTAGCCGCCCCGGCGCTCTCGCCGCAGGATGCCCTGGTCGCCGCCATCGCGGGCAACGCGTATGCCGTGCCAACAGAGCTACCGGCGGGCGCCGTGCATGCCGACGAGATCGAGCGCACCTACGGTCCGCTCACCTGTAAGGCGCTGCCGGCACTCATGGAGTGGCTGGCCCTGCGCTCCGACTTGGATTCCCTGGCCGGCGAGACGCATGCCATTACCATGATGACCATCCACTCCGCCAAGGGCCTGGAGTTCCCGGCGGTGTTCGTGGCCGGCATGGAGGAGGGTATCTTCCCGCACGTGCACGACTTTGGCGGCAGCGATGACCCGGGCAAGCTCGAGGAGGAGCGTCGCCTGGCCTACGTTGCCATCACGCGTGCCCGTAAGCGCCTGTTCCTGACCTATGCGGCCACGCGTCGCACCTACGGCTCGACCTCTGCCAACCCGCGCTCTCGCTTCCTCAACGAGATTCCGTTTGAGGATATCGAGTTTAGCGGTATCGGTTCTGCCGGTTTTGAGGGCACGGGCTGGGAGAAGCGCGGCGACCGTCACGGCACCTTTGGCTCGGGCATGGGCTCGGATATGTATGGCGGCAAGGTGTTTGGCTCGCATACGCGCTCGACCGGCGGTTCCGGTTCGCGCGGCGGATCGAGCTTCGACGATTTCTTTGGTGGCAGCACCTATGGCACCGAGCGCCATCGCGGGGTTTCGCCCGACGCCGGCCGTGTTGCCTCGACCTTTGGTTCGGGCGCGCCGCGAGCTAAAAAGCCGTCGTCCAAGGTGTCGCCGACGGTGGAGCGCAAGGTCGATCGCGCCAGCGCGTCGCAGGACTTTGCCGCGGGCGATACCGTGAGCCATAAGACTTTTGGCACGGGCACCGTGATCTCGGTCGCCGGAGACATGATTGAGGTTCAATTCGAAAAGACCGGCCAGACCAAAAAGCTTATGAAGGGCTTCGCTCCGATCGTCAAGCTGTCATAATCCCGGCGGACCTGGGCGGGCGTATGGGGCAACATCGCCTGCTCGGGCAGTCCTGCGCAAGACGGAGGCCACATTAAGTGGCCTCCTTTGCGTGCGGAACTCGCGAT
>JAIIWC010000070.1 GCA_022745215.1 Collinsella sp.
GCCAGCAGCGGATCCAGACCACTCGCGTCCGAGATCTCGACCATAAAGCGCAGGGTTGCAATACCCTCGCGGTTGGTCGACGTGGCGGCAGAAAGGATATTGCCGCCCGCATCGCCAATGGCAATGGTGACATCCTTGAGCAGGCCCATGCGGTCCAGGCACTCGACCACGATCTCGACCTGGAAGAGGGTGTCGGCAGCGCCGTCCCACTCCACATCGATCATGCGCTCGGGATGTTCCATAAGACCCTTGACGTTGGGGCAGTTGGCGCGATGTACCGAAACGCCACGACCGCGCGTGATAAAGCCGACGATGTCGTCGCCCGTCACGGGGTTGCAGCAATGAGCCAGACGGACCAGCAGGCCGCTGTTGCTCTCGCCCTTGACGATAATGCCGTTACTGGCGCTCTTGCCGCGCTTTTGCGGCTTGCGGTTGGAGCCGCGAGCAGGCTGCTTCACGACCTCGGCGATAGCCTCGGCCTTGGTGAGCTGTTCCTCGGGCTTGGGGTCCAAGATTTGCTCGACCTTATTGCCCACAGCGCGCGGGGCAACCTTGCCGGCGCCGACGGCGGCAAACAGGTCCTCGAGCTGCTTGAAGTTAAACTGCTCCGCCACGGCGTTGAGCGCACGCGTCGAACGCGGCGTAGAAATGCCATAGCCACGCTTACGCAGGTCCTTGGCCAGCATATCGCGACCAGCAGCAGCGTCGTCGTCCTTGGTCGCAGCGGCAAAATAGCGGCGGATCTTTGACTTGGCGGAAGGTGTCTTAACGATCTTGAGCCAATCACGCGACGGCTTGGAACTCTTGTTAGTCAGAATCTCGACACGGTCACCCGTCTTAATCTCGTGCGTGAGCGGAGCCACCGCACCGTTGATTTTGGCGCCGACGCAATGGTTTCCCACCTCGGTGTGAACGGCGTAGGCAAAGTCGAGCGGCGTGGAGCCGGCACGAAGCGCCATGACCTCGCCCTTGGGCGTAAAGACAAAGATCTCCTGATCGAAGAGGTCGACCTTCAGCGAATGCAGGTATTCCTTGGCGTCGGTAATCTCATCAGACGCAGCCCAATCGAGCGAATGTTTGAGCCAGTTAATCTGGTCGTCCAGACGCTGCGCATCGTTGGTCTTGGAGGCAGACGATCCGCCCGACTTCTTATATAGCCAGTGGGCGGCAATGCCGTACTCGGCCTGCTCATGCATCTCGTAGGTTCGAATCTGAATCTCGAGCGGGCGAGCCGTGGGGCCGATGACCGTCGTGTGGAGCGACTGGTAGTTATTGACCTTGGGCATGGCGATATAGTCTTTAAAGCGGCCGGGCATGGGGTGCCACAGCGTGTGCACCGCGCCGAGCGTGGAGTAGCAATCGCGCACCGAATGCGTGATGACGCGCAGTGCCACCAGGTCGTAGATCTCGGAGAATTCCTTGCCCTTGCGCTTCATCTTTTGGTAGATGGACCAATAGTGCTTGGAACGGCCGTTGATCTGGAAGTCTTCCAGGCCAATACGGTTGAGCTCGTCGGTGAGCGTCTTGATGGTCTCGGCCAGATAGCGCTCACGGACCTCGCGCGACTCCGCCACCATGCGTGCGATGCGCTGGTAGGCATCGGGCTCCAGGTAGAAGAAGGACAGGTCCTCGAGCTCCCATTTAATGGAGCTCATGCCCAGACGGTCGGCCAGGGGCGCGTACACGTCCATGGTCTCGCGAGCCTTAAACAGGCGACGGTCCTCACGCAGAGCGGCAAGGGTGCGCATGTTGTGCAGACGATCGGCAAGCTTAACGATAATGACGCGGATGTCCTTGGACATGGCGAGGAACATCTTGCGCAGCGTGAGGGCCTGCTTCTCGTCCATGCTGTCGACTTCGATGTTGGTGAGCTTGGTCACGCCATCGACGAGCTCGGCCACCGTATCGCCAAACAGGCCGGAAACATCGGCAAGCGAGGTCTCGGTATCCTCGACGGTATCGTGCAGCAGCGCGGCGCACACCACGTCACAGTCCATCTTGAGATCGGCCAAAATGATGGCCACCTCGACGGGATGGTTGATGTACATCTCACCCGAGCGGCGCTTTTGGTTGCAGTGCTTCTCGGCAGCAAAGCAATAGGCCTGCTCCACCTTAGAAAAGTCGTCCTCATTCATATATTTGAGGCACAGGCGCTCCAGTTTGTCGTAGCTGTCCGCCATAATCTCGGGCGGCAGCTCATCGGCATGCTTATAGTGCTCCATCTCCGAGAACGGCTGGAGGGTGGAATCATGGGCGGTACGGGCTGCGGCATCCATCGAGGTCCCCTTCCCCTAGGCCCGCGGTACGATCGGGCGGTTAACTTTGGCTAGCATATCAGATGCGCACGAATCGAGCGCCCAACTCCGGAAAGCCGAGAACTCCATGCGCGAGCGCAAGCCCTCCAAATAGCGAATTGACCTGCTCAATTGCACGCGGCCGGGGTTTTCGGCCATCACGATGCGGCGCGTGTCGCCAAGCCCCGAAACGCGGCAGAAACCAAGCTCTTCGAAGATTCCCAGGCCGCTTGCCACCGAACGTTCGTCGACCGGGGTGCGGGCATCGATGGCAAGGCACATCTGCGCGATGTCGATATCGCTTGCGCAGAATGAATCATCCCCGGTCTTACCGCGGTTGGAGCGCCACATGGTCTGCAGCGCGCGATAGAGTGTGACGAGTTCGTCGCGCTCGGGTGCGTAGCAGTCGAGCAGGCGCTCGTTGATGCGGGCGTCGCGCGACGAATAGAGCAGGTGGATCACGGCGGGCTGTCCGTCACGACCGGCACGCCCGCTCATCTGGTTGAACTCAATGGCGCCAAACGGCATGTGGTACAGCACGACATGGCGGATATCGGGCAAATTGACACCCTCGCCAAAGGCGGAGGTCGAAACGATGCAGCTGAGGCTTCCGTCTCGGAATGCTTCCTCCACGCGGCGGCGATCGGAGCGCGCAAGCCCCGCGTTATAGAACGCGATATGGGTTGCGTAATCGGGCACACGCTTGCGCAACGTCTTGGCGAGCGCCACGGACTGGTCGCGCGAATTGACGTAAATGACGGTCTTCTCCCCCGTCGCCACGATCGACACCAAACGGTTCTCGCGGCTCGCAAGGTCGCGGTCGTCCTCGAGCTGCAGGTTCTCGCGCACCGTCTCGTCGACCACCGTGCGAGTAATCGGCAGCATGCGGGCAAGCTCGGCCACGACCGGAGCCGTCGCGGTGGCCGTCGCAGCCATAACAACCGGGTCGCCCAGGGCTTTGAGGATATCAGACATGTCGAGATAGGCGCTGCGGTCGCCGCCCTTGGCAAGGCCGGCGTGGTGCGCCTCATCGATAACGACAAAGCCGATGCGGCCCGAACGCGCGAAGCGGTCACGGTGGATAGATAGGAACTCGGGCGTCGTGAGCACGATACCGGTGCGGCCCGAAGCTAGGCCGGCGAACACGTCATCGCGTGCGGCCTCCACGGTCTCGCCGGTCAGCACGCCAACGCCAATGCCAAGCGCTGCCATCGTCGACGAGAGGTGATAGGCCTGGTCGGCAACAAGCGCGCGCAGCGGATAGACAAAGATACTCGCACGTCCGCGAAGGACAGCCTCGCGCGCAGCATGTACATGGAAGATGAGAGACTTGCCGCGGCCCGTTCCCATAACGGCCAAGACGCTCTGGTGGTCGGCCAAGGCATCGAGCGCCTCAGCCTGCGCGCGGTGCGGCTGGTTCGATCCGATAAGGCTATGGATAAGCGAGCGCGTGAGCTCGGTATAGGAAAGCTGGGCGAGCGTCTCGCGCTTACGCGACTCCAGGCGCAGGCCGGAATCCGCCGGCTGCACGCCACGACGAAGCTCGCATGCCGGATCGTCGACGCTGGGCAGCGTGGTATCGCGGACCAGAACATCCTTGATCATGAGCTTGGGCTTCACACGCCCCTGCCAATGCTCGGCAACGGCCTCGAACACCAAGTCGACAGCGCTATCGCAGTTAATGAGCTTATCGATTTGCGGCACGCGGAACATAATGGCCGGCACACTCGCGGCGCCATCGGTCGCCACAAAGCGCATGTGCTCGCCGGTTTTGCCCACCACGGCGCGGTCGCACATCGTCACGCCCTCGGCAGCCAGCAGCGGCACCTTGTTGCCCTGGCCAAACGGCTCAAGGCGGGAGATCTGCTCGATGGTCTCGATATTCAGCTCGGAAAGGTCGACGGTGGCGGCGACCTCGTCGGTGTCTTCAAAGTCCTCGGCGGGAAGCTCCGATAGCACGGCGGAAAGGCGGCGGCGGAACTCATCGAGCTTGGATGCCTCGATGGTCACACCCACCGCACCGGCATGTCCGCCGCGACGAATCAGCAGATCGGAACAGCGCTCGACGGCGTCGAACAGGTTGACTTTGCCCACCGAGCGACCAGAGCCGCGCGCGATACCGTCCTCGATCGAGAACAGCAGCGCCGGCACGTGATAGCGGTTGGTCAGACGGCTTGCCACGATGCCCTTGACGCCCTCGTGCCAGCCCTCGCCACCCACGACGATTGCGCGTCCGCCGTCATAGGTCTTCTCGACCTTTGCCATGGCATCGCGCGTGAGCTCCGCCTCGATCTCACGGCGCTGGCGGTTGATTTCCTCGAGCTCAGCCGCCAGTGCGCTTGCTTCGATGGGATCGCGGGCAAGCAGCAGGTCGAGCGCCAGCTTGGGATCGGCCATGCGACCGGCAGCGTTTAAGCGGGGAATGAGCGAGAACGATAGGCCATCCGCCGTAATGCTCGAAAGGTCCGCCTTGGCGAGCGCGGCAAGCGCGATATAGCCGGGACGAGCGGTTACGCGCATCTGCTGGATGCCCTCGGCAACCAGCGCGCGGTTCTCGGGCGTGAGCGGCATCATGTCGGACACGGTGCCCAGCGCCGCGACCTCGATTAGCGAACGCCAATACGACGGCTTGCCCAGGCGCTCACCCAGGACTTGCACCAGCTTGAGCGCCACACCAGCACCGGCAAGCTCGCGCGAGGGGCCCTCGTCCTCGAGCTTGGGGTCGGTCAGGGGCACACCCTGCGGCACCTGGTCGGAGGGCTCGTGATGGTCCGTGACCACCAAATCGATCCCCAGGCTCTCCAGATAGGAAACCTCTTCCTTGGCGGCAATACCGTTATCGACGGTCACGATCAGCTGGGGGCGAGCGAGCTCGTTAACGCGGTCGAGCGCCGCGCGCGAAAGACCGTAGCCCTCGTCAAAGCGATGCGGAATAAACGGCGTGACATCGGCGCCAAACGTGCGCAGTGCCTCGGTCAACAGGCAGGTCGACGTAATACCGTCAACGTCAAAATCGCCAAAGACCGCAATGTGCTCGTGGTTGCGAATAGCACGCTCGACGCGGTCGGCAACGACCGACATGCCCGGGATAATGAGTGGGTCGGCCCAGTCGCGATCGAGCGAAGGCGTCAAAAACAGCTGGCCTTCTTCGATGGATGTAATGCCGTGCGCAACCATAATGCGCGCCACCAGCCCGGGTATTCCCAGGCCAGCCGAAAGCTCCTTTTCGAGTTCGGGGTTTTGCTGAGCGACCGCCCAGCGATGCGTCGTCTTAAGCGATGACATAGGCGCCCACCCCCGATAGGGGCAGGTCGCCGCGATACCTCTCACGGTTCATAGCGATGAGTCCTCTGTGTATGCCCGCTTCGGCAGGCAGATCTGTTGAACGGATTAATTATACCGTGCAGCGCGGACGCAAATCGCCGCAGTACGCCGCGGTTTCGGTAAACGATGCCGGTAATAGCCTCGAAATATTCAAGCGTTTCTGACGCACGGACGCACGCGAGCGTCTAGCATATCCATTCAAAACGGGTTCACGGGCAAAGGGAGTCACAAGCGCATATGAAGCAATGGGTTGGACTGGGCAAGTTTCTCGCGGGGCATATGCAGGTCATCGTTCCGATTTGCGTGGCGCTCGGCGTGCTCTTTCCCCAACAGATTGGCGTACTCAAGCCCATCGTTCCCACCTTGTTTGCCTTTATGACGTTTCAGGGTGCGCTCAGCAACACCTTTCACCAGGTAACCGAGGTGTTCCACCGTCCGCTGCACCTGATTCTGGCGTTGCTGGTCTCGGCAGTGCTTATTCCCATCGCGGCGTATGCCATGGGGTCACTCTTCTTTGGCTCCAACCCCAACCTTGTCTGCGGCATCGTGCTCGAGTACAGCGTACCCGTGGCAGTCACCGCCTTTATGTGGATTAGCATGTTCGGCGGCAACGGCCCGCTCGCGCTCACCATTATCCTAACGTCCTCGGTCATCTCGCCCGTGACGATTCCGCTTACGCTCAAGCTCCTGCTGGGCGCCACTGTCTCAATCGATGTGCCGAGCATGATGCAGAACATGGCCTTTATGATCGCCATCCCCGCCGTACTCGGTATCGTCATCAACGAGCTCACGCGCGGCCGGGGCCACGAGAAGCTCTCCCCCGCGTTTTCGCCCGCCTGCAAGTTCATGATGATGGGCGTCATCGCATCCAACTCCACCGCCATGAGCGAGTACGTGCTGCACATGAATGTTGAGCGCCTGGAAGTCGCCCTCTTTATCCTGGTGTTCGCCATCAGCGGCTTTATCATCGGCATCTTGGTCGCCCGCGCCCTGCACCTGCCGTATGGCGAGACGACCACCATGTGCTTTACTTGCGGTATGCGCAATATCTCTTCGGGCGCCGTCATCGCCACGCAGTATTTTCCCGGCGAGGTCGTGTTCCCCGTCATGTGCGGCACGCTGTTTCAGCAGGTGCTGGCCTCGATTATCGGACATATCTTTGAGCGCCTAACCGGCGAGGAGCGCGCCGCCCAGCGCAAGCGGGTCGAGGCCGGCCGCAGCGCAATGGCGAAATAGCCAGCCACAGGCGCGAGGCCGAGCCCTTGGCTATGCAAGTGCCTCCAAGCGTGTGCGCAGGCGCTCGGCATCGATATCGAGCGTCGTCTCGGCATTGACCTGGGCCAAACGATAGCCGACAAAGTAGGGCGAAACCACCCAACGCGGCAGCGCCTTGGCAATAGTCCGGCCGTCCATGTGGTAGAAGAACAAGTTGTACGACTCTGCGCGACCACCGTGGTGCCCGTTTAGGATAT
>JAIIWC010000071.1 GCA_022745215.1 Collinsella sp.
CACGGTATCGATACCGTGGTGCTCGGCTGTACGCATTTTCCGCTGTTGGTGGGACCTATCCGCCATGCGCTGGGGCCTGGGGTGCGCGTCGTGAGTTCCGCCGAGGAGACCACGCGCGAACTGACCGATATCCTCACGCGCCGCGAGCAGCTGGCGGGCGACGCCGCCGAGCCGCAGCATCGTTTTGCCACGACGGCCGATAACATTGCCGAGTTTGCGGTGGCGGGCAGCTTTATCTTTGGTCAGCCGCTCAAGAGCATCGAACATATCGATATCGATGAGCTGAAATAGATGTAAGGCCGCCGTCAGAGCCTTCGCCACACCTTTTGCCGAAAGGATTTTTCTATGGAGTACATGCAGGTCAACCGCGCCAACGGTCGCGCCGCCAACGAGTTACGCCCCGTTAAGCTCACCCGTGGCGTCATGAAGCACGCCCACGGTTCGTGCCTGGCCGAGTTTGGCGACACGCGCGTGCTGTGTGCCGCCACTATCGAGGAGGGCGTGCCGGGCTGGCGAAAGGGAGCTAAGGCCGGCTGGGTGACCGCGGAATACGCCATGCTGCCGGCGTCGACCGGCAAGCGCTGCAAGCGCGAGCATGCCAACCGCAAGGGTCGCTCCATGGAGATCGAGCGCCTCATTGGCCGCAGCCTGCGTACCGTCGTCAACATGAAGGCGCTCGGCGAGTACACCGTCACCGTCGACTGCGATGTGATTCAGGCCGATGGCGGCACGCGTACAGCGAGCATCACCGGCGCCTGGGTGGCGCTGCACGACGCCCTCGCCATGTGGGTCGAGGCGGGCAAGATCGAGCGCATCCCGCTTACCGGCCAGGTGGCTGCAATCTCCATGGGCGTTGTCGACGGCAATACGCTGCTTGACCTCGATTATTCCGAGGACAGCCATGCCGAGGTCGACATGAACCTCGTCGCCACCGACACCGGTGAGATGATCGAGCTCCAGGGCACCGGCGAGCAGGCGCCCTTTGACCGTAAGCGCCTCAACGCCCTGCTCGACCTGGGCGACAAAGGCATCGCCGAGCTCATCGAGCTCCAGCGCCAAGCCCTCGCCTAACCTGCCAAAAAGGGACAGGTTTATTTTGGCAGGTTTTATCTGCGGAGACGTCTAGACACAAGACTGCCGTTGATTGAGAGGGGAGAGGCAGAGGCCCTCGTCGCCCTCGACGCGGCATTGCTATAGAGACAAGGAGGCCAGTTATGGCACTTGAGAAGATCGACATCGACACCCTCGACCCGGCGGCAACCATCGTCGTGGCAACCGGGAACGCCCATAAGCTCACCGAGATCGAGGCCATTTTGGGCAAGGTCATGCCCGAGGTGCGCTTTGTGGCGCTCGGCCAGCTGGGCGATTTTGAGGACCCCGAGGAAAACGGCACGACGTTTTTGGAGAACGCCATCATCAAGGCCCAGGCTGCGGTCGAGGAGACGGGGCTCATGGCCATCGCCGACGATTCGGGCCTGGTCGTCGACGCGCTGGACGGCGAGCCCGGCGTGTATAGCGCGCGCTATGCGGGCGTGCACGGCGACGATGCCGCCAACAACGCTAAGCTCCTCGTTAACCTGGAAGGCGTGGCGGATGAGGATCGCACCGCGCGCTTTATGAGCGTCGTCGCGCTCATCGACACGGATGGTCTGGTTACCTATGGCGAGGGCGCCTGCGAGGGCGTTATCGCGCACGAGGGTCGCGGCGATCACGGCTTTGGCTATGACCCGCTGTTCCTGCCGGTCGACACGCCGGGCAAGACCATGGCCGAGCTGACGGCGGACGAGAAGAATGCCATCAGCCATCGATTCCATGCGCTCGAGCACTTATCCGCCAAACTGACGGGCGAGGAGTAGGCCGTGCGTGCGGTGGTGCAGCGCGTACTCAACGCCGGCGTGACGGTCGACGGCGAGTGCGTGGGTCGCATTGGACGCGGCTACCTGGTGCTGTTGGGCGTGGGCCACGGCGACACGCGTGCCGAGGCCGACAAGCTGTGGGGCAAGCTCCGCGGGCTGCGTATCAACGAGGACGAGAACGGCAAGACCAACTTGGCGCTTGCCGATGTCGACGGCGAGGTGCTCGTGGTGTCGCAGTTCACGCTGTTTGCCGACTGCCGCCACGGTCGCCGCCCATCGTTTACCGATGCAGGCGCCCCCGATGTTGCCAACGAGCTCTACGAGTACTTCCTGACGCTCGTTCGCCAAGATGTCGAACACGTGGCGCACGGCATCTTTGGCGCCGATATGAAAGTCGACTTGGTCAACGACGGTCCATTCACCATCGTCCTCGATACCGACAGCCTTTAGGTTACGCGGTTTTACCAAACCGCGTAACTACTCGACGCTGCACGGCCACCATTCGGCCAATCTGTCGCTCAAACCGTCGCTCGTGTACCAAAGTACGCGTCGCTCCTCTTTCGCGACACCTTGGCTCGAATGGTGGTCGTTCGCTGACGTGAGCTGGTCATGCGAGGTTGTCGTCTGGTACGTATTTGGGACGGGGCTTATTTAGCTACTTGCGTATGGCGGCAGCAGGGTGCTATAGTATTAGAGTTTTGTCTATCTTAGGGGTATTATCCCCTTTTTGAATTGCACCTTCTGGAGGCCCTGTTCATGGAAGAGATGGAAGTCAATCACGTCGACGACATCCACGAGAAGCTGACCGATATGGTGGGCGATCGCGTCAAGGTGAAGGCCAACATGGGCCGCACCCGCGTCGTCGAGCGCATGGGCACCATCAAGAGCGTCCACCCCGCCGTCTTTATCGTCGAGGTCGACGAGCGTCGCGGCCGCAAGTCGCGTCAGTCCTACCAGTATATCGATGTCCTCACCGGGCAGGTCGAACTGTTTGACCCCGAGAGCGGCGAGCATATCTTTACCCCGCTCGGCAACCAGCTCGAGGAGCACTAGCGGTGACCGATCGGTCCCTCACCCTTACCGCGCCGGCAAAGATTAACCTCTACCTGGGGGTTCATACCGAGCGTGACGACCGCGGCTACCACAAGGTCGATTCCCTAATGGCCGCCGTCGGTCTTGTCGATACCGTGACGGTCAGGCCTGCGCAGGCGCTGACCGTCCAGACGGTTCCGGCATCCGACTTTCCCATGCAAAAGAATACGGCGTATCGTGCGGCCGTTGCTATGGCCGAGCATTATGGCCGCGAAGCCAATATCTGCGTCACGATCGAGAAGAACATCCCGCTGTGCGCCGGACTGGGCGGTCCTTCGACGGACGCCGCCGCGGTCATTGTCGCTTTGGCGGAGCTCTGGCGCGTCGACCGCGCCGATCCCGCGCTCGATGACATCGCCCGTAGCATCGGTGCCGATGTGCCATTCTTTTTGCATGCGAGCCCCGCTTTTTACGTGGGCGGGGGAGACGTTCTGGCAACCGAGTACCCCGCATTGCCCGCAACGCCTGTCGTGCTGGTTAAGCCGCGCGAGGCGAGTGTTTCGACAATTGAAGCCTATCGACGTTTTGACGAGGCTCCGGTGCCTGCGGACAAGCCCGGTGCGATCGCATCGGCGCTTCGCTCGGGAGACGCCGAGACTGCCTACGCGCTCGTCCACAACAACCTGGGCGTCATTTCTGCGCAGATGGAGCCGCAGATCCAAACGGTCCTCGACTGGCTGCGCGCACAGGACGGAACCGTTGCCGTGGACGTGTGCGGATCGGGCGCCTGCTCGTTTGCCATCTGCGATACGGCAGCCACGGCAGCCCATCTTGCGGCAGTCGCCCGGCAAAACGGCTGGTGGTCCTGCGCGACGGAGCTCATTCCCAACACGGTTCGCGTCGAAGTGCCAAAGAAGTAAAAAATTTCTCTAGCACACGACGGAAATCTTTGTTACTATAGTCGAGCTAACGGGTTGTGGCTCAGTTTGGTAGAGCACTGCGTTCGGGACGCAGGGGTCGCTGGTTCAAATCCAGTCAACCCGACCAGAGCATGAGGAGGGACCGCTTCTTGCGGTCCCTTTTTTTAGCTATTGTTGTGATACCGCGATACCCGCGGTATACTCATTCGAGCTTGTCTCGCTGTATTGTGGAGGTCTACATGTTTGGACTGAGGGCTCCTGAGCTCATCATTATTCTCGTCGTTGTCCTGATTATCTTCGGGCCCAAGAACCTGCCGAAGCTCGGCAAGTCCCTCGGCTCTACCGTCAAGAATATCCGCGAGGGTATGGAGGGCGACGATAAGGCCGAGACCAAGCAGGCCGAGGACGTTGTGGTCGAGGAGTCCGAGGAGGACAAGGAGATCGCAGAGCTCGAGGCCAAGCTCGCTGCTGCCAAGAAAAAGAAGGCAGAGGACAGCGACGCGGACGCAGAGTAGTCCCATCCCTTTGGGGTGAGCACCTGACCGGCTTGCCCGCAGGCTAGCCGGTCTTTTTCGTTTTGTTGACAGTTGATTGTTTGATCAGAGTTGGGGAGATATCCGTATGGACGCAAGCCAGATCGTACTGACCGCTGAGGGCCGCCAGAAGCTCGTCGAGGAGCTCGCTTGGCGTGAGGGCGATTACGCCAAGGAGATCGTCGAGGACATCAAGGAAGCCCGCGCGTTCGGCGACCTTTCGGAGAACTCCGAGTACGACGCCGCCAAGGACAAGCAGGCCCAGAACGCCGCTCGTATTGCCGAGATCCAGGCCATCCTCGCCAACGCTCAGATCGCTGCCAGCACGGGCGACCTGACCGTCTCCATTGGCTCGACCGTCACCCTGGTCGATCCCAACGGTGAGCTCATGGACGTCACGCTCGTCGGTACCACCGAGACCAACTCGCTCGAGCACAAGATCTCCAACGAGTCTCCGGTCGGCCACGCCATCATTGGTCACGGCGAGGGCGATTCCGTCGAGGTCGTTACGCCTTCCGGCAAGACCCGTATCTACACCATCGCCAAGATCGCACGCTAGACCACGGTCCCGCGTAAAGGTATGTTTTCGCTCCCTGGGACCGAATCCTGGGGAGCGTTTTAGTTTGAGGAGCTAACTTATGGCAGAGAACCAGAACGCCGCCGAGCAGGCATCGACGCTCAACGACGAGCGCGCCACGCGCCTGGCCAAGCGCGCCGCCCTGTTCGAGGCGGGCCAGAACCCCTATCCCGAGCACTCCGAGCTCGAGGACTACGTCGCCGACATCGAGACCAAGTACGCCGATCTTGCCGACGGTGAGGACACCGAGGACGTCGTGAAGATCGCCGGTCGTGTGGTCGCCAAGCGCGGCCAGGGCAAGATCATGTTCATCGTCGTACGCGATGCGACCGCCGAGATTCAGCTGTTCTGCCGCATCAACGACATGGACGAGGCTGCCTGGACCACGCTCAAGGCTCTCGACCTGGGTGATATCCTGGGCGTGACTGGCGTCGTCGTGCGTACTCAGCGCGGCCAGCTCTCTGTTGCCCCCAAGAGCGCGACGCTGCTCTCCAAGGCCGTTCGCCCGCTGCCCGAGAAGTTCCATGGTCTCTCCGACAAGGAGACCCGCTATCGTCAGCGCTATGTCGACCTCATCGCCAACGACGACGTTCGCGAGACCTTCCGCAAGCGTTCGCAGATTCTCTCCACCTTCCGCCGCTTTATGGAGTCCGACGGCTACATGGAGGTCGAGACCCCCATTCTGCAAACCATCCAGGGTGGCGCTACCGCCAAGCCGTTCATTACGCACTTCAACGCACTCGATCAGGAGTGCTACCTGCGCATCGCCACCGAGCTGCACCTTAAGCGCTGCATCGTCGGTGGTTTTGAGCGCGTGTTCGAGATCGGTCGTATCTTCCGCAACGAGGGCATGGACCTCACCCACAATCCCGAGTTCACCACGATGGAGGCCTACCGCGCTTTCTCCGACCTCGAGGGCATGAAGGCGCTTGCCCAGGGCGTTATCAAGGCAGCCAACAAGGCCATCGGCAACCCCGAGGTCATCGAGTATCAGGGCCAGACCATCGACCTTTCTGGTGAGTGGGCAAGCCGTCCCATGACCGACATCGTCTCGGACGTGCTCGGCAAGCAGGTCACCATCGATACTCCGGTCGAAGAGCTCGCCGCTGCCGCGCGCGAGAAGGGTCTGGAGATCAAGCCCGAGTGGACCGCCGGCAAGATTATCGCCGAGATCTACGACGAGCTGGGCGAGGACACCATCGTCAACCCCACCTTCGTGTGCGATTACCCCATCGAGGTCAGCCCGCTCGCCAAGCGCTTTGAGGACGACCCACGCCTGACGCATCGCTTTGAGCTGGTTATTGCCGGCCACGAGTACGCCAACGCGTTCTCCGAGCTCAATGACCCGGTCGACCAGGCCGAGCGCTTTGCCGCCCAGATGGCCGAGAAGGCCGGCGGCGACGACGAGGCTATGGAGTACGACGAGGACTACGTGCGCGCGCTCGAGTACGGCATGCCTCCCGCGGGCGGCATCGGCATCGGTATCGACCGCGTGGTCATGCTGCTCACCAACCAGGCTTCCATCCGCGACGTGCTGCTGTTCCCGCATATGAAGCCCGAGAAGGGCTTCCAGTCCGGTGCCGCTGCCGCCAAGGCCGCCGAGGCCGGCAACACCGCGAGCCCCTTCGTCAAGCCGCTCAAGCCCACGGTCGATTACTCCAAGATCGCCGTTGAGCCGTTGTTCGAGGAGTTCGTCGACTTTGATACCTTCTCCAAGAGCGATTTCCGCGCTGTGAAGGTCAAGGCATGCGAGGCCGTCAAGAAGTCCAAGAAGCTGCTGAACTTTACGCTCGATGACGGTACCGGTACCGACCGCACCATCCTCTCCGGTATTCACGCTTATTACGAGCCCGAGGACCTGGTCGGCAAGACCTTGCTCGCCATCACCAACCTGCCTCCGCGCAAGATGATGGGTATTCCCAGCTGCGGCATGCTCATCAGCGCTGTCCACGAGGAGGAGGGCGAGGAGCGCCTCAACCTGATCCAGCTCGACGCCTCCATCCCCGCCGGCGCAAAGATGTGCTAACTAGTTACGCGGTTCTACGAACCGCGTAACGGCTCGACGCTGCGCGGGCCGCATTTGGACAATCTGACGTTCAACTTCAAGGGCGCGACCAGAAGGTCAGCGCCCTTTCG
>JAIIWC010000072.1 GCA_022745215.1 Collinsella sp.
CTCGTCGCCGGGACGGTGCAGGCAGACCTTCCTGAGCTTGCCGATCTCGGAAGGCACGTGCAGACCTTTCGTCATGGCCTCCTACCTTTCTTTCGGGCCTTACTGGCCGAATGTATCAGCGCCCCTCCGTATGGGACGCTGCTTGCTGACAGCTCTAGTTATATCCAAAAACCACCTGCAATTCCACCTCGCCCCCGAACGGTCAGCAAAGTGCGATGAACGGTATATCTCATATGATTCCCCCATGATGCACTTCGGTTCTCTAAAGCAGGTTTTCAAAGGTAAATGTTCTTTTTTCTAAGGAATTAAGCTAGATTGCACAAATATTTTCATGTTTAGGAATTGCATAGCTAAAACGGTTTTCTGCATATATATGTCGTTTGTTCATGATTCAATTTGGATTCGATTATATTCAGCTCGCAATCATTCTTATTCATACATCCTCACCAATTGAGTATGGATATAGATTGTTTCTAAACGAGTTGGGCAGTTAGTTGCATGCCTTGGCAGCGTAAGAAGTAGGTAAAGATACCGTTCACGCGATACGTCCGTGCCACAGGTCGACTAAATTGAGACAATAGTGAATAGTGTTAGGCTACCGTCCCCTGTGGGGACTGAACGGACAGATGCATATGCCGAGCAAAATCGAAAAGAAGCAAGCCGCCGCAAAGCTGCGCAAACCGCCGCGCGACTTCTCATACACGCAAAACCGAGAGCTCAGCTGGCTACGCTTTGACAACCGCGTGCTCGACGAAGCCTTCGACGAAACCGTTCCGTTATTCGAGCGACTAAAGTTCGTCTCGATCTTCGAGTCCAACCTCGACGAGTTCCTTATGGTGCGCGTGGGCGGCCTGTCCGATCTGGCGGAGCTCAAAAAACAACCTGTCGACAACAAGAGCAATATGACCGCCTCCGAACAGGTCGATGCTGTCATGGCCGAAATGCCCGGGCTCCTTACCCGTTGGGAGTCCATCTTTAAGAGCATCGAGGGCAAGCTCGACACCTTGGGCGTTCACCGCGCCCACATCGATTCGCTTACGCCCGAGGAGCGCACCTTTGTAACCCGCTACTTCCAGGCCTACGTGTCGCCGGTCATCTCGCCGCTGGTCATCGATCCTCGCCACCCCTTCCCCAACCTGCGCAACGGCGCGCTCTATCTGGCCTGTGGTCTGGACGGCGCCACCGACGAGGAGAGCCTACTGGGCCTTATCGAGATTCCCGCCTCGATGAACCGCGTGGTCGAGATCCCCTCGCCCACCGGCACCTACTCCTACATCTTGCTCGAGGACGTCATCCTCGCCTGCCTGGACAGCTGCTTTGGCTCCTATAAGCCGCTGGATCGTGCGCTGATCCGCGTCACCCGCAACGCCGACATCGATCCGGACGGCGAGGGCGTCGAAGAGGAAGAGGACTACCGCCAGCACATGAAGCGCATCCTCAAGAAGCGCCTGCGCCTGCAGCCGGTAGTGCTCGCGGTCTCGGGGTCGCTCGAGAAGGCGACGCTCAAGACTATCCGCAAGGCGCTCGAGCTTTCGCGCCGCTCTGTCTTTACCTGCGATATCCCGCTCAACCTGGGCTACGTCTTTGGCATTGAGGGCAAGATTCCCGAGCACCTGCGCAACGAGCTCCTCTTTACGCCGTTTAAGCCGCAGCCCAACCCCACCATCGACATGACCCGCTCCATCCGCGAGCAGGTGCTGCAGCACGACAAGCTGCTCTTCTACCCTTACGAGGCCATGAATCCGTTCCTGGATCTGGTACACGAGGCCGCCTACGACCCCGAGTGCATCTCGCTGCGCATCACACTCTACCGCGTGGCCAAGCAGAGCCGCCTGTGCGAGTCGCTGATCGATGCTGCCGAGAACGGCAAAGAGGTCACGGTGCTCATGGAACTTCGTGCCCGCTTTGACGAGCAGAACAACATCGAGTGGGCCGAGCGTCTGGAAGAAGCGGGCTGCACCGTCATCTACGGCTCCGAAGGCTTTAAGTGTCACTCCAAGATCTGCCAGCTCACCTATCGCGAGGGCATGGCGCTTACACGCCTGACGCTGTTGGGCACCGGCAACTTTAACGAGAAGACGGCCAAGCTCTACAGCGACTTTATGCTCATGACCGCCCACCCCGGCATCGGCGAGGACGCCAACCTGTTCTTCCGCAACCTGTCGCTGGGCAATCTGCGCGGCGATTACCGCTTCCTGGGTGTGGCGCCGGTCGGCCTCAAGCCGCTCATCATGCGCGGCCTGGATCGCGAAATCCAGCGCGCCCTCGCTGGCGAGCCCGCCCGTGTGTTCTTTAAGCTCAACTCGCTCACCGACCGCGAGGTCATCGACAAGATCGCCGAGGCATCGTGTGCCGGCGTGCGCGTAGACATGATCATCCGCGGCATCTCGTGCCTCAAGCCGGGCGTTCCGGGCAAAACTGAGAACGTGCATGTCCGCTCCATCGTCGGACGCTTTTTGGAGCACGCGCGCGTCTATGCCTTTGGCGTGGACTCGGACATGATTTACCTGAGCTCGGCAGACATGATGACACGCAACACCGAGCACCGCGTGGAAATCGCCTTCCCTGTGCTCGACCCCACCTGCCGCGCCCTGGTACACGAGTACATGGGCATGCAGCTGCGGGACAACGTGAAGGCCCGCAGCCTCACGAGCGACGGCACCTGGGTCCCCGTGGAGCGTGCAGAGGGTGAGAAACCCTTCAACTCGCAGGAAGCTCTACTGGAGCGTGCCTATCGCAACGCCGAGGCCGCGCCCGAGCCCGTCATTGAGGCGAAACCTGCCCCCGAGCCCGAGCCGCAGCCGGTAGCACCCAAGGTCCAAGAGGTCCAGGCGACCGTCATTGAGCCCGAGCCTGCACCTGCGCCTCAGCCCGAGCCGCAGGCAGCTAAGCCCGCGCCCGAGACGAGTGCCCATCGCAAGAAGCCCGCTGGCACGACCAAGGCCATCGAGCGTCATCGCCCCGGTCGTGTGCGCATGGGTCTGGGCCTAATCGGTCTAGGCCTTAAAACGCTCATTACCGGCAAGACCAAATAGGCGTTTGTAGAAGCGCCCCGCATTTGAGGAAAGCCTCGGATGCGGGGCGCTTTTCCCTGCTACCATGGTGCGGACAACAACGCGAATGACAGGCAGGGATATGAAGCTCACTATAGAATCGATGACCTACGGCGCCGACGGGCTGGCGCACGCCGACAACGGCAAGGCCGTCTTTGTGCAGGGTGCCGTGGCAGGCGACATCGTCGAGGCCGAGGTCGTACAGGACGGCAAGTCGTTCATGCGCGCCCGCACCACCGAGATTCTGGAGCCAAGCCCCGATCGCATTCAGCCTCCCTGCCCCTTCGTAGGCATCTGCGGCGGCTGCTCGTGGGGCAATCTCTCACGCACGGCACAGCTCGCCGCCAAGGAGCAAAACCTGCGCTCCACGCTCGAGCGCATCGGCAAGTTCGCTCCTGAGCAGGTCGATGAGTTGGTACAGCCCATCTGCCACACCAAGGACGACTGGGGCTACCGCAATAAAATCGAGCTCGAACCGACCGTCGTCAACGGTCGCGTGCGCCTTGGCATGCACGGTGTCGACCCCAGCAAAATCGTGACCGTCGATATGTGTCCGCTGTTCGATAAGCGCTTCCCGAAGGCACTCAAATCGGTCGTCGGCGCACTTAACTATCTAAGCGGCAGCCATGACTTGGGGCTCGAACGCGTGGGCATTCGCGCATCGCGCCGCACCAAGGCACTCGAGGTCGCACTCTGGACGCCGACAGGCTCTTTTCCGCGCTCGCAGGTCTCCCGCGTGCTGGCGGACGCCGCTCATCCCACGAGCATCGTGCGCGTGATGAGCAAGGGCGAAAAGAAGGCCCGCCGTGTCTCTAAGGTGGAGATGCTCGCCGGTGAGGGCTCGTGGACCGAGAACATCGCTGACGGCCAGATGCGCCTGTCTGCCCCATCGTTTTTCCAAGTCAACACCAAGGGCGCCGAGATTTTGATCGAGCTCGTTATGGAGGCGCTCGATCCGCAGGAAGACGAGCTTGCCGTGGACCTGTACTGCGGTGCCGGCACCTTTACCCTGCCGCTCGCCCGCCGCTGCGACTTTGTTGCCGCCGTCGAGGCCTACGGTCCGGCCGTGCGCGACCTGCGTCGCAACCTGGAGATCAACAAGCTCGACAACGTCGACGTCATCGGTGGCGATGCCGTGCGCGAGTTCCCCGACCAGGACGCCGATGTCCTGGTGGTCGATCCGCCACGCGCGGGCCTGGCGCCCGAGGCCATCGACCTCATCGCCAGCACGAGTGCCCGCGATGTCGCCTACGTGAGCTGCGACCCGGCCACCCTGGCGCGCGATCTCAAACGCTTTGTCGAAGAAGGCACCTTCTCCCCCGTAAAGATCACGCCAGTTGACCTATTCCCGCAAACCTTCCACTGCGAGACCGTCGTCCACCTTAGGCGCAACTAGCCACTTAATCATTGCTCAGAAAAATCATTGGGAAATCGAGCGTGGCAAGCGGAGGTCTTCGGGGTATAAGACGGCTAATCGTATGCCGCCTATGAAAGGAACCCTCATGCCCAGCGTTGCCGTTCTCGCCGCCGATGGCTTTGAAACTATTGAATGCTTGACCATGGTCGATGTCATGCGTCGCGGCGGCGTGCGTGCCACGCTCGTCTCGATCATGCCCACGCGTGAGGTCGTAAGCTCGCTGCAGATCCCCGTGACCTGCGATGCGCTCTTTGATGAGATCGACTTTGACGAGTACGACTGCGTCGTGCTACCCGGCGGCCTACCCGGTGCCACCAACCTGCGCGCCGATCAGCGCGTCTGCGACGTGGTCTGCGAGTTCGCCGCGACCAAGCACGTCGCCGCCATCTGCGCCGCCCCGTTTATCCTGGGCGAGCTCGATCTGCTCGAGGGGCGCCACGCCACGTGCTTCCCTGGCTTTGAGAAAAGCTTCCCCGAAGGCACCTATACCGGCGAGAAGGTTACGCAAGACGGCAACATCATCACCGCCAGCGGCATGGCCCAGTCGCTCCCCTTTGCGCTTGAGCTGCTGCGCACGCTCGCCGGCGACAAGGCCGTCGAGAAGGTCGCCGAGGGAATTCAGCTATGATTTTGGCTTCGCAATCACCGCGCCGCATCGAGTTGATGCACGAGGCGGGCTATGACATTCGCATCATTCCTGCCGATATCGACGAAACGCCGTTTGATGGCGAGGCCCCGCTTACGCTCGTTGAACGCTTAGCACGCGCAAAAGGCGCCGCCGTTGCCACCGAGCATGCCGAGCCCAATGAGCTGACGGTCGCGGCCGACACCATCGTCACCTTTGACGGCAAGATTCTGGGCAAGCCGGCAACCGAGGACGAGGCGCGCACCATGCTCCGTGAGCTTTCGGGCCGCACGCACCAGGTCGCAACCGGCGTCTGCATCGTTAAAGCAGGCGATACGGCTGCCCCGCATGCCGCCGAGAGCCTGTCCTTTGTCGATGTGACCGACGTAACGTTCTACGAGCTCACCGACGAGCAGATCGAGCACTACGTCGCCTCGGGTGAGCCCATGGACAAAGCCGGCGCCTACGGCATTCAGGGCACAGGAGGACGCATGCTCGTGCACGATATTTCGGGCGACTTCTATAACGTGGTGGGCCTACCCATCGCCCGCGTCGCGCGCGCGATTCAAAAACTCTCGTAATTGCATCTGGCGCTGGGTATTCCCCGGCGCCTACAATTTTGGCGTACCGTACGGATCCCGACCGGGCACAAGGCGCGGCGGAAAAACCGATAGGAGTTAAACATGGATACACTGCTCGAGGCCATTGACGTCTGCGATGTCGATGGCTTTTGCTATGGCAACTATACGGACGAGGAGGCCGGCACCGGTTGCACCGTAATCGTGGCACCCGAGGGCGCCACCGGCGGCGTTGACGTTCGCGGCGGTGCCCCGGCATCGCGCGAAACCGACCTGCTGCGACCCGAGAACACCGTCGACAAGGTCCACGCCGTCTGCCTTTCGGGCGGATCGGCCTTTGGCCTCGAGGCCGCAAGCGGCGTCGCTCGCGAGCTTGAGAGCCGCGGCATCGGCCTTCCCGTCGGCCCCACGCAGGTGCCTATCGTGTGCTCCAGCTGTATCTTCGACCTCGCCTTTGGCGATCCCACCGTTCGCCCCGACATTGAGGCCGGCATCGCCGCCGTGCGCGAAGCACTCGACAACACCCCCACCACGCTCGAGCAGGGCAATGTAGGTGCCGGCACGGGCGCCACCGTCGGAAAGCTCATGGGGCCCGCCACCTGCATGAAGGCTGGCCTTGGCGCTGCCGCTTTAGCGCTCGGCCCCATCAAGGTGGGCGCCGTGGTCTCGGTCAACGCCTGCGGCAACGTGGTCGACCCCTTCACCGGCGAGTGGGTCGCCGGTATGCGCGCCGCAGCCGATAGCGACCAGATCGTCGACATGGAACTCGCAGCCTTTGCTGCCGCCGGATCCATGCAGATGCCGCTCGACCGCACCAACACCACCATCAGCTGCATCGTCACCAACGTTGAGCTCACCAAGGCTCAGGCTACCAAGGTCTCCCAGATGGCCGCAGACGCCTATGCGCACGCCATCCGCCCCACGCACACCACGAACGACGGCGACACCATCTACACCCTCGCCAGCGGCAAACTGGGCGCCCAGGCAAGCGCCGCCATTCCCCTAGACCTGCTGGGCATGCTCGCAGTAAGGGCCCTGGAAACTGCCATCGTAAACGGAGCCAAAACCGCAAAAACCTCCCACGGCGTCCCCGGAGCCGCGAAGTAACCCCACTCGACCGTCGGTCGGAGGCGGGCGGGCATTACGTTTG
>JAIIWC010000017.1 GCA_022745215.1 Collinsella sp.
GTCGACGAAACTGGAGAGGAGGTATTACGAGCTCCTGTGCGAATTGGAGAGAACGCTCCCGCAAACTGCCTCTTGACAACTTATAGGAGCGTCGGTTTTTATTTCGCGAAATTCGGTATGGATGAGGGTGATTGGTTAAACGTAGTAGATAGGCAAATTTCGTGGCGAACGAATCAAGCTAAGGTGCAAAAAGTCCCCCGTCCCAGAAAAATCATTGGCAACGTAGCAAAATGCCCCGCGGGCAGGAGGCTGCTCGCGGGGCAAAGAAGAGGGGCTTATTTGTGGCGGACCGAGGGTCCCGGCATGGGGTTTCTGCCGCGGCCTGTCCTAAGGTGCTACAGCTCGACGAGCTGGCCGGTCTCGGCGGCCTCCTTGATGGCGTTAAGCAGCGTGAGCGTCTTGACGTTATCGGCGGGGGTTACGACGGGCTCAACTTCGCGGCGGACGACCTTCACAAAGTGCTTGAGCTGCATCTTGTGCGGCAGCGCCGGGTCCACGGCCGGGATCTCCATCTGCAGCGGCTTGTGCCAGTTGGAGGCGCCGTCGTAGGAGAACTGATGCAGGCGGGGCAGCGAAAGGGCACCCAAGGTTCCGCCGATAAAGTAGGCGTCGGCGTCGAAGGGGCGGTACTGCGGATCCTCGCGAGCGGTTGCCTCCCAGTTCCAGGGGCTGGCGGTGGCGTCGGAGATGGTCATGCTCGCAAGCGCGCCATCGGCAAAACGGACGTTGACCACGGCGGAGTCCTCGGTCTCAAAACCGCGGGCGGCGCTGGACTGCATGCCCTGGACGGCGACGGGCTCGCCCAGCAGGTAGCGGAGCAGGTCCACGTCGTGAACCAGGTTGACCAAGATCGGTCCGGCACCCTTCTTGCGGCGCCACTCGACATCGAAGTATTCGTCATTCTTATAGATCATGTAGTGGAAGCTCGACACGGTGAGCTTGCCCAGCTCGCCGGACTCGATGATCTCCTTGGCCTTGTTGACGAAGGGGTTGTGGCGACGGTGCTGGCCCACGAGCACGGGCACGCCGGCGGTCTCGGCCTCGGCGGCGAAAGCCTGGGCATCCTCGAGGTCGTTGGAGATCGGCTTTTCGACCAGCGGCACGATGTTGCGCTTGATGGCCTCGCGGGCAACGCCCAGGTGCAGGTCGTTGGGGGTGGCGATGATGACGGCCTCGGGCTTGACCTCGTCCATCATCTGGGCGGGATCGGTAAAGAACGGCACGCCGGCAGCCTCGGCCGTGGCGCGGGCGCCCTCAAAGGCGTCGGCGATGGCGACGAGCTCGGCCTCGGGCTCCTCGGTGACAAAGCGGATGTGGTTGCGGCCCATGGCGCCGGCGCCGATGACGGCAATGCGGACGGGGTTGAGCTCAGACATTTCGACTCCTTAATGCTGGTGGCTGGTGGAATGTGACAAAGGGACGGTCCCTCATGTCACATCGGTAAAACTAAGCGGACTTCTTCTTGCTGTCGGAGACCATCATGTAGACGGTGAGCACGACGGCGATGGCGGCAATCACGATGGCGCCGTAGAAGGACTGCTGGTAGGCGGCGCTGCCGGCCTCGGCGTGATACAGCACGGCAGTGATGGGCTGGCTGATCCAGGTAGAGGCGGCGTAGCCCAGGAACATGATGCCGTAGTTGACACCGATGTTGCTGGTGCCGAAGGCGCCACCGGTGAGCGGCGGGTAGATGACGAGCAGGGCGCCAAAGCTAAAGCCGAGCAGGGCGAGCGCCACAAAGAACATGCTCTGCGTAAAGCTCATCGACATGATGACGAGCGCGACGATGGTGACGACAAGGCTGATGAGCAGCGACTTGTAGGCGCCGAGCTTGTCGATGATCTGGCCAAAGGACAGACGGCCGACCAGGTTGGCGCAGGTGTTGACGGAGACGACCACGCCGCCGAGGGCGACGGCCGCGGCGCTCGTGGGGTCGGCGAAGAGCTGGACAGCGGCGATGGAGGCAACCTTGCCCACGAGCAGGGTGCCCGCGGTGGCGGCGAAGGCGAAGGTGGCGATGAGGACCCAGAAGCGCGGGGTTTTGACCATCTCGCCCGGGGTGAGGTCGCCGAAGGTGCCGGCGTGCGCGCCGCCCTTGGGGGCCTCGAAGCCCTCGGGCAGCCAACCGGCCTCGGGGGCCTTCAGGAACAGGGCGGAGGCGGCGATCGTCACAAAGAAGATGACGCCGAGTGCCTTAAGGGCGCCAAAGATGCCAAGGCTCGGGATGAGCAGCGAGGCGAGCACCGGGGACAGCACGGCGGGGCCGGCGGTCGAAGCGGCCAGGGTGATGCCGGAGGCGAGGCCCTTTTTGTCGATGAACCACTTTTGGCCGGTGGTGAGCGCGGGGTTGTAGCCCAGGCCGTTGCCGATGGCGGCGACGAGCGAGAACCACAGGTAGAACTGCCACGGCTCGGTGACGGTGCCGGACATGAACCAGCCCACGCCGTAGCACACGGCGGCAGCGATCACGACGTTGCGCGGGCCGATCTTATCGGAGATGCGGCCGGCGAAGATGCCCGTCACGGCCATGATGGTCTGGAAGACCGGGAAAGCCCAGGTAAGTGCGCTGGACCACTCGGGGCAGACGGCGAGCAGGTTCTTGCTCACAACGGAATACAGCGCGATGGAGCTGATGAAGAACATGGTGACGCACGCGGCGGAAAGCACGACGGCGCGACCCTTGTTGGAGTTGGTGGAAGCCATTGGACTCTTTCTAATCGATACGGGGGAGGGGAGGGGCAAACGCCGCTGAGGTGCTTGCCCCGCGCCCCTTTCTACCGGGCTGGTTTACTGGTCAGTCGGCTTTGCGACGCCGGACTCATCGGACCAGAGCTCGACGCCCTTGTTCTTGAGGTAGTTGTCGGCAAAGGCGCGGCGGCCGCCGGGCTTGGCGGTGAGGTCGCCCATCATGTTGGAGAAGCCGCCGTCGACCTTGATGGCGTCGCCGGTGGTAAAGTCTGAGCGCGTGGACGCCAGGAACATGACGGCGTTGGCGATATCGCTGACCTCGCCGATGCGACGCGTGGCGATGAGGCGGCTGCGGCTCTTCTCGACCTCGGGATCGGCGTAAAAGCTTGTCGACATGGGGGTCTTGACGAAGCAGGGCTCGACGCAGTTGGAGCGCACGCCGTAGGGACCCCACTCGGCAGCCAGCATCTTGGACATCATGTTGACGCCCGCCTTGGTGGAGCTGTACACGCCCGAGAACGTTTCGGGGGAGTGACTGGCGACGGTGGAGATGTGAACCAGGCGGCCCTGGCCGGCCTTGATCATCTCGCGACCAAAGCGCTGCGAGGTGATGAAGTAGCCGGTGAGGTTGACGTTGAGCACCTGCTCCCAGTCGCTCAGCGGCAGGTCCTCCATGGCGGCGAAGCGCAGGATGCCGGCGGTGTTGACGAGGACGTCGACACGGCCGAAGTCGGCGATGGTGGCGTCGACGGCAGCCTGAACCTCGGCCTCGTCGGTGGCGTTCATCTTGTAACCCTCGGCGTGGATGCCAAACTCGGCAGCAAGGTCGGCGGCAGCGGCCTTGACCTTCTCCTCGTCCAGGTCGAGCATGACGACGTTGGCGCCGTTGCGGGCGAACTCGCGGCAAATCTCGACGCCCATACCGCCGAGCGCGCCGGTCACGGCGCAGACATCGCCCTCGAGCTTAAGCCAATTGCTCATAGGAACTTCCCTTCTTGTGCCTCCCGGTGGGTCGCTCCCATTAATCGACCCACGTGGTTTTCGCTGGTTATCGTATGCTTTGCATTTGCGCAGGTGAATTGCATATTTGTTAGAATGGCGTTAACCATAGGTTTACACTGTGCGATGCAGTTTATTCTCAATTGAGCGCATGACCTGCGAAAACAACCTCCTGTGGCACCATGTGGCCACGGGCGCGAAAACGGGAGATTGACGTGTACGATCGACGACTTGAGGCCATATCGGCCGCCGCGGAGCTGGGAAGCTTCTCGCGCGCGGCGGCAAAACTACGTGTGTCGACCCCGGCTCTCGTCAAACAGGTGTCGGGGTTCGAGGCCGAGTTTGGCATCACGTTGTTCGAGCGCTCGCATTCGGGCGTTAAGGTGACGCCGGCGGGTGCGCTGCTGGTAGACGATGCGCGCTCGATCATGCGTCAGTCCGAGGATGCGTTGCGCCGTGCCCGACGCGCAGCGGGCGATGGCGGCGCCGTGCGCCTGGGCGTGTCGATGATGTGCCCGGGGCGCCAAACGCTGTCGATGTGGTCGGGCATCCACGATCTGGAACCGTCGCTGCGATTTGAAATCGTGCCGGTAAGCGATCTCTACGACGAGCGCGAGACCGTCATGCGTAGCTTGGGCCGCGAGGTCGATGTGGTGCAATCGAGTTTTTCTACCCCACGCTGGGGTGATGCCTGCCAAAAGCTCCGCATTGTCAACGTGCCGTTTTATATCGATCTGCCGCGCACGAGCCCGCTGGCGCGCAAGAATCGCATTACGGTTGCCGACTTGGAGGGTATGCGTCTGCGCGTACTGCGCCACGGCAACGACGCCATGGACAGCCTGCGCATCGATCTTTTGGCCGATGGCGGCGTGGACGTGATCGACGTGGACAGTTTTGACTTTGCGCTCTTTAACGAGGCGGAGGAAAAGGGCGACGCGGTGCTCACTTGCGGGGCGTGGTCGGGCGTGCACCCGGCCTTTGTGGGCGTACCGTTTCTATGCGGTCGCGAGGTGCCGGTCTATTTGCACTACCCGCTCGAGCCCACCCTCCAAGTCCAAAAATTCGTCAACGCCATGGCCCAACTCCTCAAGTAGCTCATTTGGCGCGGGTAGTCTTTTTGGGACGTGTCTCTTTTTAGCTACCCAATCTGGTGCCGTCGAAGCATGACGCCGTATTTGGCACAGGGTAGCTAAAAAGCCCCGTTCCAAAAAGACTAACAAAACGAGGCCCTGGTCAAACGGCCAGGGCCTCACTAACCTTTATTCCGTTCTAAATGACGGGCTGATTGCGCGCAGGAGGGTGCCCCGGGGCGGCGGGTATTTCCTCCGCGCGCAGTTTCGCAGCGAAGCGAGAATGTTTGAGCACGGAGGAATTACCCCGACGCCCCGGGGAACCCTCCGTCAGTAACCGTTCCTACTCCAGCTCAAACGCACCCGTGTACAGCTGGTAGTAGTACCCGCGCTTGGCGATCAGCTCGTCGTGGTTGCCGCGCTCGATGATGCGGCCGTGATCCAGACAGATGATCGCGTCAGAGTTGCGCACGGTGGACAGGCGGTGTGCGATGACAAACGTCGTGCGGCCTTCCATGAGTTTATCCATGCCCGCCTGCACGATAGCCTCGGTGCGCGTGTCGATAGAGCTCGTTGCCTCGTCCAGAATCATTGCCGGCGGATCGGCGACGGCAGCGCGGGCGATCGAGATCAGCTGGCGCTGGCCCTGCGACAGCTGGGCGCCGTTGCCGGTGAGCATGGTGTCATAGCCGTCGGGCAGGCGGGTGATAAAGTCGTCTGCGCCCGCGAGCTTGGCCGCCGCGATGCACTCCTCGTCGGTCGCATCCAGGTTGCCGTAGCGGATGTTATCCATCACGGTGCCGGTGAACAGGTTCACGTCCTGCAGCACGACGCCCAGGCTTCGGCGCAGGTCGGCCTTGCGGATCTTGTTGACGTTGATGCCGTCGTAGCGGATCTTGCCGTCGGCGATGTCGTAGAAGCGGTTGATGAGGTTGGTGATGGTCGTCTTGCCGGCACCGGTGGCGCCGACAAACGCGACCTTCTGGCCCGGCTTGGCGAACACGGACACGCCGTGCAGCACCTCGTGGTCGGGCGTGTAGCCAAAGTCGACGTTGTCCATGACCAGGTCGCCGCGCAGCGGCACGTACTCGATCTCACCGGTCGCGCGGTGCGGATGCTTCCACGCCCACATGCCGGTGTGGCGGTCGGCCTCCTCGAGCTGCCAAGTCTCGGGGTTGACCTGCGCGTTGACGAGCGTCACGTAGCCCTCGTCGGCCTCGGGCTCCTCGTCGAGCAGCTCAAAGATGCGCTCGGCGCCGGCAAGGCCCATGACCACGGCGTTGATCTGCTGCGAGATCTGGCCGATCTGGCCGCAGAACTGCTTGGTCATGTTGAGGAACGGCACCACGACGGCAATGGAGAGCGCCATGCCCGAGATGCTCAGGTTGGGCACGCCCAGTGCTAGGAAGATGCCGCCGGCCAGCGCGACCAGCACGTAGAGCAGGTTGCCCAGGTTCATGAGGATGGGCATGAGGATGTTGGCGTACATGTTGGCCTTCTGCGAGACCTCGAAGAGCTTCTCGTTGCGCTCGTCAAAGTCGGCCTCGGCGGCGGCTTCGTGGCAGAACGCCTTGACGACCTTCTGGCCGTTCATGACCTCCTCGATATGGCCCTCGACCACGCCGAGCTCGGTCTGCTGCGCGATAAAGAAGCGCGCGGAGTTGGAGCCGAGCAGCTTGGTCATAAAGGTCATAAAGGCGACGCCGGCAATGATGACCAGGCACATCCACACGCTGTAGTACAGCATGATAAAGAACACCGTGACGATGATGATGATCGTCATGAGCAGGTTGGGCAGCGACTGGCTGATCATCTGACGTAGCGTGTCGATGTCGTTGGTGTAGTGGCTCATGATATCGCCGCGCTGGTGCGTGTCGAAGTAGCGGATCGGCAGGTCCTGCATGCGGTTGAACATCATCTCGCGCAGCTTCTCGAGCGAGCCCTGCGTGACGATAGCCATGGCGCGGTTCCAGAAGAGCGAGGACAGGACACCGACGCCGTAGATGCAGGCGAGGGTGGTCACGAGCTGTGCGATTTTGGGCTGCGCGGCTTCCCAATCGCCCGACTGCCACGATTCGCTAATAATTTGCAGGGCGCTCTGCAGGAAGGTCGCGCCGATGGAGTTGATGATGGCGCAGAGCACCACGCCGGCGACGACGAGGGGCAAAAGCACAGGATAGAAGCCAAAGAGCGTCTTGATGAGGCGCGACATGGTGCCGCCCTTGCGGTTGAGCGCGCGCTTGGCGGTCGTTGCCTTACTCATGTGCCTCGCCTCCTTCCTGGGTCTGAGCTTGCGTTGCGGATGCCTCGGTGTCGGCCTCGACGGCCCCTTCGCCCTCGGCAGACATCTTGTTTTGAGAGGTAAAGGTCTCGCGGTAGATCTCGCTCGTCTTGAGCAGCTCTTCGTGGTTGCCGATCTGTGCGATGCGGCCGCCCTCCATGACAATGATGCGGTCTGCGTCCTGCACGGAGCTGATGCGCTGGGCGATGATGAGCTTGGTCGTGTTGGGCAGATAACTTGCCAGACCTGCGCGAATCTTGGCGTCAGTCTTGGTGTCGACGGCGCTGGTGGAGTCGTCCAGGATCAAGATCTTGGGGCGACGCAGCAGGGCGCGTGCAATGCACAGGCGCTGCTTCTGACCGCCCGAAACATTAGAGCCGCCCTGTTCGATCCAGGTGTCGTAGCCCTTGGGGAAACCGTCGACAAACTCGTCGGCGCAGGCCAGATGCGCCGCCTCGCGGACTTCCTCGTCGGTGGCGTTCGGGTCGCCCCAACGCAGGTTCTCGGCGACGGTGCCGCTAAACAGCACGTTTTTCTGCAGCACCATGGCGACCTGGTGACGCAGCGCGTCCAGGTCGTAGTCGCGCACGTCCACGCCGCCCACGCGCACAGCGCCTTCGGTGGTGTCGTACAGGCGGGCGATGAGGTTAACGAGCGTGGACTTGGCCGAGCCGGTGCCGCCGATGATGCCGATGGTCTCGCCGCTCGTAATGTGCAGGTCGATATCGTCGAGCGCCTGGCGTTTCGCATGCGCGGAATACTTAAAGCTCACGTGGTCAAAGTCGATGGAACCGTCGGCAACCTCGAGCACGGGCTCGGCGGGATTGGCGATCGTGGGCTCGGCGGCCAGCACCTCGGCAATGCGGTGTGCCGATTCGTCGGCCATGGTCACCATGACAAAGATCATCGACAGCTGCATCAGGCTCATGAGAATCTGGAAACCATAGGTAAAGGTCGAGGAGAGCTGGCCCACGTCGAACAGCGTGCCCTGGCTCGTGATGATGAGCTTGGAGCCCAGGTAGATGATGACGACAAACGCGCCGTTGACGCAGATGTTCATCATGGGGTTGTTAAAGGCGAGCAGCTTCTCGGCGCGGGTGAAGTCCATCTGGACGTCGCGCGCGGCGGTCGCGAACTTCTCCTTCTCAAAGTCTTCGCGCACATAGCTCTTGACCACGCGCATGCCGGTGACGTTTTCCTCGACGGACTCGTTAAGGGCATCGTACTTGTGGAACACGCGCGAGAAGATGGGGCGCACCTTAAAGATGATAAAGAACAGTCCAAAGCCCAGCAGCGGAATGATGACCAGGTAGACCATGGCGACGCTGCCGCCCATGATAAACGCCATGGTAAAGGCGAAGATCAATACCAGCGGCGCGCGCACGGCGATACGGATGATCATCATAAAGGCCTGCTGCACGTTGTTGATATCGGTGGTCAGGCGTGTGACGAGCGAGGAGCTCGAGAACTCATCGATGTTGGCAAAGCTGAACGTCTGGATCTTGTAGAACAGGTCGTGACGCAGGTTCTTGGCGAACCCGCAGCTCGCATGGCTGCAGGTGACGCCGGCCGCGGCGCCAAAAGCAAGGGATGTTAGCGCGATGAGCACCAAAAAGCCTGCGGTGGGAAGCATCTCGGCTACGGTGGCGCCGTCTTTGATGGCGTCGATCAGGTTGGCGGTGATAAATGGAATCAGCATCTCGCAGAGCACCTCGCCAAGTACGAGCAGCGGCGTGGCAACAGTGACTTTCATATAGTCGCGGATGCTTCCCATGAGGGTTTTAATCATCCAGTTCCTCCCAGGTTACGCGGATTTTATCGAGCATTTCGGCGAGGTCCTCGCGCTCGTCGTGGGTGAGCGCGCTAAAGGCCTGCTCTCTAAAGCGAATGCGGGCCGCCTGATCGATGCGGGCGTTTTCTCGGCCGGTTTCGGTCAGGCGAATGGTGAGTTGCCGTCGATCTTTGGGGTTACGGCTGCGCTCGATGAGGCCGTTGAGCTCGAGCTTGGACAGGATCTCGGAAAGCGACCCCGGCTTGAGGTCGAAGTGCATGCCGAGTTCCTGCTGCGACATCTCGCCGCCGGGTTGCTTGGCCAGCAGGCAGATAATGGGCGCCTTGCCGGACACGCCTCCGCCATGAAAATGCATGTAATGGCCGCAAAAGCCCAGGCCGCTCAGGATGCGCTTGGCGAGTTTGTCTTCGGCGTTGACCGCTTCGGGTATGTCTACCGGTTGCGACGGGTCACCGCCGGGCTCATGCGGAAGGACGAGTGGTTCAACACACATATCTAAGCTTCGCTCCTTTCTTTAGTTAGGTAGAGGAATTGTTTTGTGCCTAACCAATCTAGGAGCATGAGAAATGAATGTCAAGGTACCAAACTTATTAAGTTACGGCGTTTTACCAAACGCCGTAACCGCTCGACGCTGCAAGTGTTCCTAAGCGGCAATCTGACGTTCAATCGTCGGGCATGGCCACAAGGCCTATGCCCTCCTCTTTCGCGCCACCTTGCTCGCTTAGGAACGTTTTCGCTGTCCGTCCTCAACCTGTGATTCCGCCACGGTCCGCTTCGGTGCATGTGATCCCTTGGGGACGGAGGAAAAGGGATCATTTTCCGAAACCTTTCCGCAACAATTTGCACTTCGCACCGCTCGCCTCCGCTCACAACGTCCCCTGCGCTACACTTAGTCGCACTGTGGCGCTGTCGCGCCGCGCCCGAAACAAGGGAGACCCTCATGAAGAATACTCAGCTGCTGCTGATTAACGATATGTGCGGCTACGGCAAGGTCGCGCTTTCCGCCATGCTGCCGGTGCTGTCGCACATGGGCTACCGTATCCATAACCTGCCGACGGCGCTCGTTTCCGACACGCTCAACTACCCCAAGTTCTACATCCACGACACCACCGAGTATGTGCGCCAAAGCCTCGCTATCTGGGAGGAGCTTGGCTTTGAGTTCGACGCCATCTCGACCGGCTTTATCGTGACCGAGGAAGAGACGCGCATCATCTCGGACTTTTGCCACCGCCGTGCGCAAAAGGGCACCAAGGTGTTCGTCGACCCCATCATGGGCGACAACGGCAAGCTCTATGCGGGCGTGCCCGAGTCTACGATTGGCCTTATGCGGCACCTGCTGGAGTGCGCAGACTACGCGGTGCCCAACTATACCGAGGCGTGCCTGCTTGCCGATAGGCCTATCGCCGAGCAAATTACGCCCGATGAGGCCCGCGCCCTTGTGGACGCCGTGCGCGAGTTGGGCGCCAAGTCGGTGGTCATTACGAGCGCCGTGGTCAATGGCGCGAACGCGGTTATCGGTTACGACCATGTAGCGGGGGAGTACTTTACGATTCCCTTTGAGCTCATTCCGGTCTATTTCCCGGGCACGGGCGACACGTTTTCGGCGGTGCTCGTCGGCCGCGTTATGGCAGGTTGGAGTCTGCAGCGCGCGACGAGCGATGCCATGCGTGTGGTAGCTGAGCTTATCGAGCGCAATGCCGGCCAGGAGGATAAGTCCGCCGGCCTTCCCATCGAGGCCTGCCTGGACGTGATCGACCATGAGTAACGCTGGCGAGGGCGGTGTCAAGCCTGCGGGCGAGGACAAGCCGCTCGGCGCGCCGCGTGGCAAGCGTCCGCGTATCCGCGTGAGCTGCGTGGACCAGCTGGGTGCGTGCCGCTGCCACCATGGTCACAAGCCGGGCGACGTCTTTGACTTCGACCGAGACCGCGGCAAGATGTGCGCCATGGCCTGCCATGTGGGCTTTCCCTATATCGATATCCTGCGCTATGGCGGAACCGTGCCTGGCAACGAGCCTGGTACGGCAAAGTTCTGCTGCCCCGAGGTCGACACCCTCAACGTCTGGCTCGCCGAGATCGTCGCCGAGTAGTTGAACGTGGATTTTCTCCCGTTTAGAGCGCACTTGAATGCTCAAAGTGGGAGATTTTCCACGCTCATTTTTCATGGGGGAAATTATCCACGCTTGTTTCGCGCCGAAGGCGTGGCCCGCGAGCTCGCTTGCCTACAGCTGCTCGAGCATAGCGGTGCAACCGGCGAGCACATCTCGGTAGGTGGCATCGAAATTGCCGGTGTACCAGGGATCGGCCACGTCGCCGGGGCGCTCGGTCCAATCGAGCAGGCGCGTAATCTTGCCGTCGGGGTCGTCGCCAAAGATGCGACGCAGGCCGCGCGCGTTCTCGTCGTCCATATAGATAATGTGATCCCAGTCGCCATACTCCGCGCGACGTACCTGGCGCGCGCGATGTGCGACGACGGGAATCCCGACCTCGCGTAGCTTGGCAACGGTGCCGTGGTGTGGCGGGTTGCCGATCTCCTCGGTCGAGGTCGCAGCAGAATCGATAACAAACTCCGCCTCGCGCCCAGCGCGGCGCACGAGCCCGGTAAACACCGACTCAGCCATCGTCGAGCGGCAGATATTCCCATGACAGATAAACAGTACGCGTTGCATAGGACGATACCTTTCATATAGAAGGCTGCTAAAGGGTCGAAGCCGGGCGCATGCAGAGTTTTATTTCTTGGCCAGTTTGAAGTAGCGCTCAAATATCAATTCGAAAACGTAATAGAACATCAATCGACTGTCGAGGTCCATGCTGCCCAAGCGGATTTCTTTTTGCACGGTGTAGATGGGGTAGTCGGCTAGTTTCGAGAGAGAGTTTCGAGAAAAGCCGGTGAGTGTGACGACCTTGCATCCGCGCGTTTTGGCTATCGATGTGGCGTCAATGGACACCTGCGTCTCACCGCTGACCGAAACGCTGAAGACCAGGTCGTTTTTGCCGAGGAGTTCTGCGTAATGTCTCATGACATGGCGTTCACTGAGCGTATCGGTATTCTTGCCCATTATTTTGAGCTTTTCAGCCATTTCGAGGCACGGGTATTTCGAAAAGCCCGAGCAGAAGAACACGATATGCGAGGCGTCCTGGATAAGGCTCACAACCGAGTCGATGACCCGGTCGTTAAGCAGGTCTTTGGTTTGTACGAGCTGGGTATCAAGAGGAAGCGTCTCGATAGTGAATCGATTGCGGTCGAGCGAGGCGGAATACGATTGTTTGAGCTCCGTAAACCCCGAAAAGCCAAGCTTATGGGCAAGCCTGACGATTGTATTGGGAGCGACAAAGAACCGTTCAGCAACGCTCTTAAGCGTGACATCGTCAATATCATCACGCAGCTCGATGATGTAGCGCATGATCTCGCTTTCGAGATCGTTGAGCTTGCTCTCGCCAGCTCGCACATGATCATAAAAAGATTCTTGATCTTTCATAAGATGTTTCAGCCCCTCGCACCTCGTCGTACATATGGTACCGCTTTGTGTAGCCAGGTGAGAAATCGGTAATCGGTCAAGATTGCCTATCGCCCATGAACTGGGCAAACGTGCGTGTCTGCCTACACATATCTGTGTTGTGAGCGAAATCGTGTGTCCCCGTTTCGCATTGGCCCACACGGAGACTCTCAAATGACCTTATGTCGCAAAATATCAATCGAAACGAAGCAAGCCGAGGACAACCGCGGAGCCCAAGGTCTTCGAGAACACCGATCAGCCAACCCTGGAGGGACGGAACATGAAGGATAAGCTCAATATTGTGATCGTTGGCGGCGGCTCCACGTGGTGCCCTGGCATTCTTAAAGCCCTGACCAAGCACATGGACATTCTGCCGCTGAACCGCGTGATGCTCTATGACATCGATGCCGAGCGCCAGCGCCCGATCGGCGAGTTTGGCAAGATCCTCTTCGCCGAGGAGGAGCCCGGTGTGGAGTTTGGTTACACCACCGATAAGGACGAGGCTTACACCGACGTCGACTTTGTGCTCTGCCAGATTCGTACCGGCGGCTACGAGATGCGTAGCAAGGACGAGAAGATTCCGCTGCATATGGGAATCATCGGCCAGGAAACGGTGGGCCCTGGCGGCATGGCTTACGGTATGCGCTCCATGCATGACATGGTTGAGATCGTCAACGACGTTCGCGCTCATAGCCCGGAGGCGTGGATTATCAACTACACCAACCCGGCTGCTATTGTGGCATATGGTCTCGAGCGCGTCCTGCCCGATGAGCATCGCGTCCTCAACATCTGCGACCAGCCTGTCAACCTCATGCGCTCTTACGGTCGCCTGCTCGGTCGCGATATGAGCAAGACGGAGCCCGTGTACTTCGGTCTCAATCACTTCGGTTGGTTCAAGCACATCTACGATGAAGAGGGCCATGACCTCGTCCCGCAGATTAAGGAGTACACGGAGAAGAACGGCTTCCTTCCTGCCGATGCCGAGCAGCGTGACCAGTCCTGGCTTGATACCTACGCCATGGTCAAGGACATGCTCGAGGACTTCCCCGACTATCTGCCCAACACTTATCTGCAGTACTATCTGTATCCCGAGTACAAGGTCGCTCACCTCGACCCCGACTACACTCGCTCCGACGAGGTTATCAACGGTCGTGAGAAGCGCGTGTTCGCCGAGTGCGAGCGTGTTGCCAAAGTCGGCACCGCAAAGAACTCCTCGGTTGTGCAAAACGACGCTCATGGCGATATGATCGTGGAAATCACCTCGGCCATTTATCGCAACACCAACAAGACCTTCATTGTCATCGTGCCCAACAACGGCATTATCGAGGGCATGCCCGATGACGCCATGGTCGAAGTCGCGGCAAGCGTGGGCGCCAATGGCCCGCAGCCCTATGCTGTTGGCAAGATCGGTACCTTCTATCGCGGCCTTATGGAGAACCAGTACGCCTATGAGCGCCTGACTGTTGAGGCTTGGATGGAGGGTTCCTACGAGAAGGCTCTGCAGGCACTCACGCTTAATCGTCTGGTCGGTGACGCAAAGAAGGCTCGCAAAGTGCTCGACAAGCTCATCGAGGCCAATAAGGATTACTGGCCGGAGCTTAAGTAGCTAGTTCCATAGCGCTTGATAACTGTTATGGGGCGTGTGGGTTGTAGAACTGCACGCCCCGTTTCTTTAAGAGGGGTATCCCATGAACAAAGATGAGCTGCTGGCAAAGTTCCAGCGTCTGGGCAAAGTCCTCATGACGCCTGTCTTGATCCTGCCAATCGCCGGCATCCTTCAGGGCTTTGGCAATGCCTTTACCAGCCCCACCCTTACGGCAGCTGTTCCCTGGCTTGCTGCTCCGGGCTTTGCGATCTTCTTTTCGATTCTCAAGGCCGCTGCCAGCATCGTTATGAACAACATCCCGGTTATCTTCTCGATTTGTCTCGCCTATGGCTTCGCCAAGTCCGAGAAGGCTACCGCGGCGCTTTGTGGCTTTTTGGGCTACATGTGCATGAATTCCGTGATGGGCACGTTCCTTACGGCGACTGGCGTTATCGATCCCGCGAATCTTACGACGGGCCAGAGCACGATCCTCGGTATCACCACGCTCGACACTGGCGTTATCGGCGGTCTTCTGGTGGGCGCAATCGTCGCATGGTTGCATAACCGTTACTACAAGATTGAGCTGCCTGCCGTGTTCTCCATCTTCAACGGTACGCGCTTTATCCCGGCGGTGACGCTGCTCTCATGCAGCATCCTCGCATTGGTCATGTCCTTTGTTTTCCCGTTTATTCAGAACGCTCTCGGTGCGCTGTCCGAGTTCATCAAGACTACGGGTGCCTTTGGTGCATTTGTCTACGGCGCCGGCGAGCGCATGCTCCTGCCTTTTGGCCTGCATCACTTTGTCTATTTGCCGTTCTTCTTCACGTCGCTCGGTGGCGTCGAGACCATCGATGGCCAGACCGTCCAGGGCGCTATCAATATCTACAACGCGATCCTGGGCTCTCCCAGCACGCCGTTTAACATCGAGGTCAGCCGTTTTGTCATGAACGGCAAGGTTATCTTCGCCATGTTCGGCCTGCCCGGAGCTGCACTCGCCTTCTACAAGACGGCGCTTCCCAAGAACAAGAAGAAGACCGCAGCACTCATGATTGCCATTGTGGTGCCCTGTGTCCTTTCCGGCATCACCGAGCCGCTCGAGTACTCCTTCCTGTTTATCGCGCCCATCCTCTACGTGTTCCACGCTCTCATGGCTGGTCTTGCCTATGCGCTGACCTATATCCTGCAGTTCAACGTGGCCGGTTCCGCGTCCTTCGGCGGCCCGCTCCTGTCGCTTATCTTTAATGGCATCATGGGCGCCGCAAAGGGTTCCAACTGGCAGGTTATCCTGTTCCTTGGCCCCATCTACTTCGTGGTGTACTACTTCGTCTTCAAGTTCATCATTCTTAAGAAGGACCTAAAGACCCCTGGCCGCGAGGAAGAGTCTGACGATGAGGCCGCAAAGGCTCCCAAGACTGTGATCAGCGATCTCATTCCCGCCATCGTTGAGGCAGTGGGCGGCGACAACAACATTAAGTCTGTCGAGGCCTGCTTCACCCGTCTGCGCATCCAGCTCAATGACTGTGACAAGGTGGTTGATGACGCCGAGTTTACCGAAAAGCTCGAAGCGCGTGGCATCGTGCATGTCAACGGCGGCGTGCAGATTGTCTACGGTAACATGGCTTCTAACTACGCAACCCAGATGCGCGAGCTGCTGGGTATGGAGTAAACGCCCCACATATCTATAAAATCCGGTATAAAAGGCGGCGGCAGACAATGCGTCTGCCGCCGCCTTTGAGCTGCCCCACGCGCATTTCGTGTACTTGAAATACACAAAATCGCAGAAAAGCGTGTATCTGAAATACACGAAATTGCACTGCCGAAGCTTGCAGGCGGATAAACACTGCTCGTATGGGACGGTTTTCCACCGGTTGCTCGTCACCTTGGGCTATGTTCGCCCCTATGCCTGCATCCGGGGCTGTGCTGATTGACGACGGCGCTCCCAGCGAGCCAGCTTAATCGTCACCAGCGTGAGCGCCCAGGCTACAAGCGAGAACACGGCACCAACCGCGCCCACGTAGGCAATGCCAACGCTGCTTACCACAGCGCCGCCCACCGCGGTGCCAAACGAAATGCCGACGTTAAACGCCATGGGCTCAACCGAACTCGCGAGCACCATCGACTTGGGATGGCGGCTGCGCGCCACGTCCATAAAGTGTGTGATGCACGACACCGAGAACAGGTACATGAGCAGCGCCAGGCTAAAGACAAAGACCAGCGCGAGCGGCATGGTGCCGCCCACGGCAAACAGCCCGAGTAACGCCGCAGCCTGCAGCACAAACGTCACAAGCAGCGCCTTCATGCCAAAGCGCGCGTCGATCCATCCGCCCAAGATGTTCGAGATCAGGCAGAACACGCCGTAGGCCATAAGCGTGGTGCTCGCCTGAACAGTGCCCATGCCCAGCACCTGCTCAAGATAAGGCGTCACGTAGCCGTAGAACACATAGACCGATCCCACGCCAAACAAAAAGATGAGCATGCCGGTGATGATGCTCGGTTCGCGTAGAAGCCCCGCCTGCTCGCGAAAGGTGGCAGGCTCGTCGGTTTGCCCAGCGCGCGGCATAAACGCCACGAGCGCTCCGCAGATCAAAACGGCAAAGGTCAGCGTGCCGTACATGGCCACGTGCCAATCGAGCGTGTCGGCCACGAACTTGCCGATCGAAGTGACAAAGACCATTGCCACGGAAAACGCACCATATACCACCGAGATGGCAAGCGAAGTTTGCTGCGGGGACAGCAGCTCGGGGATGTACGTCACGCCCACGGCGAGCAGTGCGCCCGAGACGGATCCCAGGACAATGCGCGAGATAAACAGTACCTGGAAGTTGGGCGCCAACGCCATGACCAGATTGCCGAGCACAAAGATAATGCTGTAGCACACGAGCAGCTGGTAACGACGGAAGCGCCCCGTGCTGAGCGCAAGCACCGGCGTCGCGATGGCGTAGACCAGTGCAAAAACGCTGATGAGCTGGCCCGCAGCGGCAAGCGATATGCCGAGTTCCGTCGCCAAGTCACTTTCGATGCCGATGACCACGAACTCGGAGCAGCCGAGCGAGAATCCCAGCAGCACGAGTAGCGCCAGGCAGAGCCTGGTGCGCGCGGGGGAGAGCGCGGCGGCGGTTGACTTACTTTTAGGCGTGGTTGCGGCGGTCAAGGTTGTCACTCCAATGTCGCATGAATAAGCGGGATTCAATCCCTGCAACTCTAACAGAATGTGTCAGGTGCCTGCCTCCTTTGTCGCAGGCTGCGCTTGCCTGTATAGTCGCAATACAGGCGAAGATGGTCTCAGGTACATTGCGGGCGACAGGAGATCCCATGGGTATGCACACGACAAAGGTTGTAGTGGGCGAGGGCAAGTTTGCGCTCGAGGCCCAGTTGACGGTGACGCCGCGAGGCATGGCGGTGTACGCCTGCTCGCCGGAGTTTGCGCACCTGGGCGCCACGGCGCAGGCCATTCCTCGCCCCGAGCCCGGCCGTACGGCGACGGTGAGCATCCTGGCCGTTCCGTGCCATCGAGACGAGATCCCGGCGCACGATATCGCGGCGGCGCTGGCCACGCGCTTTGGCGTGCCGGTAGTTGCAAGCACGGGCTTTCATGTGGAGAACGCGACCGCGGACGACCTTCAGCGCGTGCTCGACACCACCAAGGAGCTCGTCGCCGCACTCGAAGGCGCCGCCGCCCGCATTCTGCGCGCCGGCTGGGATGAGGGCGGCGCGGGTGCCGAGGTCGTGGCGGTCGATGCCGCGACCGGCGAGGCGCTCGGCCCCGTCGATCGCATCGAGGCCCATACCGGCGAGGGCATTCTGCATCAGGCATTTCTGACGCTTCTGGTCGAGGGCCAGGGCGAAGACGCGCGCCTGCTGCTCTGTCGCCGCAGTCCGCTCAAACGACTGTGGGGCGGGGTGCTGGCCGATAGCTGTGCCGGCCATCCGCTCCCCGGGGAGGACGTTGTCGCCGCGACGGCGCGCCGCATCAACGAAGAGCTCGGCATCACGCGCGCACCCGATCAGCTCGAGCACCTCGGACACGTGGTGTACCGCGAGGACCACGGCGACGGCCGCTGCGAGTGCGAATGGTGCGAGGTCTACCTTGCCCATGTTGAGCCGGGCGAGCTGCATATCAACCAAGAGGAGATCTCGGAAGTGCGCCGCGTGGCCCCGTCCGAGCTTAAAGGCTACCTGCAGGGTCGCCCCGAGCAGCTGGCCCCCTGGCTCCGCGAGGCCCTGGAGGTCCCCTCCATCCGCGCAGCCCTCGCTATGTGAAAAAAAGACAGTCCCTTTGCCACATCCAAACCGTCACAACATTCGATGAAAATCTCGAAATCGAGGAAAAGCGTCGAATGTTGTGACGGTTTTTGCCCAGAGGATCGCTTCCCATCTAAAAAATCCCGCTTGACTGTATTGTCGCAACACAGCGCAACGTAAGGGGTGTCCGATAACGGGCGCCCCTTTTTAAGTGGCAACGTGGCTGCGAATCCGGAGCGCCCCCAACAAGAAAGGTGGGGAGATGGAAGCGGAAAAGAAGGCATTTAAGATCACCAAGCGCGAAATTGGCTTTGTGCTGGGTATCGTTGTCTTTTTGCTGGTGAAATTTCTTCCTTTGGCGGAGCTGAGCTCGACGGTCGAGCTCACGGTCGGCGGTCAGACCTGTCTGGCACTGACGCTCGCCACGGTGGTGTTCTGGGCATGTGGCGTGGCGCAGCCAGGCTTTGTGGGCCTGCTCTACTGCGCGCTGCTCGTTCTGTTTAAGGTGTGCGTGGACGACACGGGCGCTGCGAGCATCTCGGCGACGGTCGCCTCCACGTTTAGCTCGTGGACCAAAGCCACCATGTGGCTCGTCATCGGTGCCTACCTCATCGCCAGCGCGGTCAAGGAGTCGGGCCTGGGCGAGCGCATCGCCTATGCGTTTATGCTCAAGTTCGTGCGCGACGCCAAGTCGCTCATCATCTCGATCTTCGCGCTCACCTTTGTGCTGTCGCTGCTGATCCCTCATCCGTTCCCCCGTGCCTTCCTCATCCTCGCCGTCGTCTCGGTTATCGCCGAGTCCGCCGGCTACGGTGACGATGACCGCGGCAAGCTCGGCTTCCTCGTGTTTGCCGCTGCCGCCCCGGGCTCCATGTTCTTCCTGACGGGCGACTCCACGCTCAACCCGCTCGTTGCGCAGTACAGCGCCGAGGCCGGCGGCATGAGCCCGTCCTTCGTCGACTGGTTCCTGTACATGAGCGTGCCCATGCTGGTCGCGCTGCTGTGCACCCTGTTCCTGGGCCTCTTCCTCTTTAAGCCCAGCAAGGAGCTCGTCTACGATCGCGAGCAGATCGTGGCCAAGCAGGCCGCGCTCGGCAAGCTCTCCGTTAAGGAGATCCGCACCATCGTGTGGCTTGTCATCGCCATCGCGCTGTGGCTCACCGTCTCGGGCGATTACATCGGCTGGGTGACACTTGCCATCGGTGTCGCGCTCGCCATGCCCATCATCGGCGAGGTCCTTACGCCCGCCAGCTGGAACGCCGTCGACATCAAGTCCCTCATGTTCCTGACGGCCGCCATGGCCGTGGGCTCCGTGGGCGGTGCCACCGGCATGAACGCTTGGATCGCCGATGTCGTGCTTCCCAGCTCCGTGCCCGAGAACATCTTCCTGTTCGCCCTGCTCGTCGCCGCGCTCTCCATGATCATCCACATGTTCATGGGCTCGGTCATGGCCGTGCTCGGCGTGTGCGTGCCGGCGTTCATCAGCTTCGCGGCCGGCTCCAGCGTGAGCCCGCTCGCCGTGGCGCTCATCGTCTTTACGTCCATCAACATCCACTACATCCTGCCGTTCCACAACCTGCCGATCCTTATCGGCGAGGGCAAGGACGCCGGCGGCTACACCTCCAAAGAGGCCATGCGCATGGGCATTCCCCTCACCGCGGTCGTCTTTATCGTCGTGCTGGTCGAGGCCGCCTGGTTCCACCTCTTTGGCCTGATGTAAGCGGTCGAGCGCTTGGGCTGTAAGCAGCCGAGTGCTCGAACTGCGAGTGGCCGAGCGTCCCATCTATGAGCGCCGCGGCCCCATTACGTTATCCAGCCCGGTGGCACACCGCCGCCGGGCACTCTCCCGAAAGGAGCACGCCATGTCCACCACCGATGCTTCCCAGATCCACGACCTGCGCTCCGCACTCGACTTTTTGCGCGAGATGCCGGGCCAGCTGCTCGAGACCGACACGCAGGTCGATCCCGATGCCGAGGTATCGGGCGTCTATCGCCACGTCGGTGCCGGCGGCACCGTTATGCGCCCGACCAAAGAGGGCCCGGCGATGGTCTTCAACAACGTCAAGGGCTTTGACGATGCCAAGGTCTGCATCGGCATGCTTGCCAGCCGCAAGCGCGTTGCCGCCCTGCTCGACTTGGACGAGGAGCACCTGGGCCTCGAGATCGGCAAGCGCTTCGAGAACCTGATCGCGCCTGAGCAGATCGCCGAGGGTGCGCACGTCGACTGCCAGGAGGTCGTGTACAAGGCGACCGACGAGGGCTTTGACCTGCGCAGGATCGTCCCCGCTCCCACCAACACGCCCGTCGACGGCGGCCCCTATATCACCATGGGCCTCGCCTACGGCACGAGCCCCGACGGCTCCCAGTCCGACGTGACCATCCACCGCTTCTCCTGCGTCGACAAGGACAAGCTTGCCATGTGGATCACCCCCGGCAGCCGTCACCTTGGCGCGTTCTTTGACGAGTACTGCCAGCGCGGCGAGGACATGCCCATCTCCATCTCCATCGGCCTGGACCCCGCCGTGTACATGTGCTGCGGTTTCGAGGCTCCCACCACGCCGCTCGGCTTTAACGAGCTGCAGATCGCCGGCGCCCTGCGCGGCCACGCCGTCGAGCTTGCCGACTGCGTCACCGTTCCGCAGAAGTGCATCGCCAACGCCGAGTATGTGCTCGAGGGCTACCTCATGCACGACGAGACCATCAACGAGGACGTCAACGGCCACGGCTACGCCATGCCCGAGTTCCCCGGCTACACCGGTGGCGCCAAGGTCTGCCCGGTGATCAAGATCACCGCCGTTACCACGCGCGTCAATCCCATCATGGAGAGCTGCATCGGTCCTTCGCACGAGCACGTTTCCATGGCCGGCATCCCCACCGAGGCTTCCATCTACAAGATGGTCGAGACCGCCATCCCGGGCCGCCTGCTCAACGTCCATGCTGCTCCCTGCGGCGGCGGCAAGTTCGTTGCCATCATGCAGTTTAAGAAGTCGAGCAAAAATGACGAGGGCCGTCAGCGCAATGCCGCCATGCTCGCCTTCTCGGCATTCTCCGAGCTCAAGCACGTCATCCTTGTTGACGAGGATGTCGATATCTTCGATATGAGCGACGTGATGTGGGCCATGACCACGCGCTTCCAGGCCGACGTCGACCTCATCACCATCCCCGGCTGCCACTGCCACGTGCTCGACCCGTCCAACGACCCCGCGTTCGATCCTTCGATCCGCGAGCACGGCATCGCCTGCAAGGCCGTCTTCGACTGCACGGTCCCGTTCAACCTCAAGAAGAACTTCATCCGCTCGCAGTTCATGGAGATCGACACAGACAAGTGGGCCAAGGAGATTGCTTTCTAGTAAGTAGCCCTACCAAGTAGTTAAGGAGTTGTCATGCCTGAGTCTTCTGGCCGTCCCCGTCGCATTGTCGTTGGCGTGTCTGGCGCCAGCGGTGCCGCGCTGGGCCTTGAGTGCCTCAAATGTCTGCGTCAGGCCGGTGCCGAGTCGGCGCTTGTCGTCACGCGCGGGGGAGAGATCACCATCGAGCAGGAGCTCGGCATGACGCTCGACGAGTATGCCACGCATGCCGATGTGGTCTACGACAACAAGAATATCGGCGCCGCCATCGCAAGCGGCACCTATCCGGTCGATGGCATGATCGTGGCACCCTGCTCCATGAAGACGCTCGCCGGCATCGCGAGCGGCTACAGCGACAATCTGTTGCTGCGTGCGGCCGACGTGCAGATGAAAGAGCAGCGCCGCCTGGTGCTCATGGTGCGCGAGACGCCCTTCAGCGCCATTCACGTCGACAACATGGCGCGCCTGGCGCGCGTACCGGGCGTCATGCTCATGCCGCCCATGCTCACGTTTTACAACGGCCCCGTCACGCTCGACGACGCGGTGCATCACATCGCCGCCAAGGCACTCGAGGCCGTCGGCGTGTCATGCGCAAACTATAAGCGCTGGTCATAGGCGTCTTTAGGGTAGGATACGAGTAGTGTTTGAGCCCGCTGCCCCTGTGGGCGGCGGGCTTTGGTGTGTCGGGAGGATCTATGCAGACGGGCATGTATGCGATTAGCGAGATGGCGAGTTTGTTTAACGTTTCGCGCCAAACGCTCATCTACTACGACAAGATCGGCCTGTTTAAGCCCGCCGTGGTTAACGAAAAAGGCTACCGTTTCTATTCGCCCACGCAGATCCCGCTCATGCGTCTGATCTGCATGTTGCGCGACCTGGGGCTCGAGCTCGACGAGGTCGACCGCCTAACCTCGACGTTCGACATTGGCGAGATGACCGATCACCTGCGCTCGCGGGTGCAAGCGCTCGACGAGCAGATTGCCGGGCTCAAAGCCGAGCGCGCGAGTGTGCAGGAGCGTCTGAGCTTTTACGACGAGGCGGTTTACTGGCGCGAGCGCGAGGGCAAGCCGGAGCTCAAACAGTTTGAGCTCCGCTACGTGGTCTTTGAGGGGTTTCCGGGCGATATCGAGCGCGGCCGCTCGATGCTTCACCCCACGCTCATGCGGGCGATTCTGCGCATGCGTACGTTGACGGGCACGCGCCCCATGCGCGGCTGGGGCGCCATGCTGCGTCGCGAGGCGCTGCATTCCGACGACCCCATTGCCGGCGCCGGCTCCTTTGCCGTGCTGCCGCGCGGTGCCGAGGAGCTGCTGCCGAGCGATCCCGCCGAGCTGGCAGAGATCGGCATCGAAGTGCTGCCCGAGGGCACGTATCTGTGCATGAGCCGCTGGGGCATGCCATACGAGCCCGAGGGCATCCGTGCCATCGTGGCCTGCATGGACAAGCACGCACTCCAGCCCATCGGCAACGCCTACGACTTTTGCTACCTCGATACCACGAGCTACGACGAGTCCCACCAAGAAGACTTCTGCTGCATCCAGATCCCCGTCGCCCTCCAGATGTGACAAGGGGGCTGCTCCTTCGTCGCATTCGTGGTGTGGCTGCTGCCTAAACCGTCACAACATTCGGCGAAAATCTCGAAATCGAGGAAAAGCGTCGAATGTTGTGACGGTTTTCGTGCCCGGCGCGGGTGAGCTTCCGTGCCATCTGGGGGTATAAGGCTAGCAAGTGTTTATTTGCGAGGCCTAAGGGGCGCCCCGTATGGATATCGATAACTTTGAATGGTGGTATAGCGAGGGTGAGGCTCCGGATGAGGAGTGGGACGAGCCCATGCCGCGTGACATGTCGAGCGACGAGGACGAGACCGGCAACGACGCCGCCGCCGGCTCGGACGCCGCTTCCGACTCCGCCGAACCCCTAACCTTCGAACAAGCCTGGGCCCAAGCCGAGGCAGACGAGGCAAAGGCCGATGCCACGGCCACGCTCGGCGAGCCAGCCGACATGTCCATCTCGCCGGCAAAGACCCCGCAGCCGCGCCACACCATCGACCCCGACAGCACGGCATCTTTCAGCATTCTCGACGTGCCCGCGCAGGGTGCCCAGGCGCCTGCGCCCACGCATCGCCCCGACCTGGCTCGCGAGGAAGACGCGGGCCGCCGCTCTCCGCTCGGCCCCATTCTCATCGCCTTCATGGCCGGCGTTATCGCCTGCTCGGCAATCGGCAGCATCTGGGGTCATGTCGAGCAGCAGCGCCAAGACGCCGCCAAGGTCGAGATGTCCGTCGAGCAATCGCTCAGCCGCACGCGCTCGGTGCATGTATCGGTCGAGGTCAAGGACGGCGCGACATGGGACACCGCCCGCGGCGACAGCCAGATGCTCATCCATATCGTGGGCCGCACACTCAGGGGACAGGCGATTGACGAGTATCAATATGTCAACTCCGCTGGTGACGGCATCGAACTCAAGCCCGGCGACTACGAGCTTACGGTCGACGAGCCGCCCGTCGCCACCGATGGCACGCGCTTCCGCGCCTCAAAGCGCATGGTTCCCGTGAGCTTTAACTCGCAGGCGCCCGATACGGTCGACAGCACGCCGCAGGGCGGGTTTGACCTTTACGCAATCGCTCAATAACTGCGCCTGCCGCTTCTCCTTGCCGCCAAGAGTGGGACAATAGCCCTCGACACTGTTGTTTACTTTTGGAGGAAGTAGCATGTCTACCGTCACCACCATCAAGCGCGGCGGCCTCACCGCGGCCATCGATTCCATGGGTGCCCAGCTCACGAGTCTTGCCCTCAACGGCAACGAGTATCTGTGGCAGGGCGACCCGGCCTTTTGGGGCAAGCACGCGCCCATTCTGTTCCCCATTGTGGGCTCGCTGCGCAACAACACGGCGACGTCTGCGGCTGGCACCTGCGAGATGCCGCGCCACGGCCTCGCGCGCATCGTCGAGCACAAGCTGGTCGAGGTCTCCGAGGACGGCTCGTCCGTCACCTACGAGATCACCGACACGCCCGAGTCGCTCAAGGCGTTCCCGTTCCACTTTAAGCTCAACATGACCTATGCCCTGACTGGTGACGCCACGCTTACCCAGACCTTTGCCGTCACCAATACCGGCGACGTGGACCTGCCGTTCTCGGTGGGCGGCCACCCCGCATTTAACGTGCCCGCCCCCGGTGCCGAGGACGAGGCATTCGAGGATTACGAGCTGGCGTTTACCGAGGCTTGGACCAACGAGGCCCCCATCATCACGCCCGATGGCCTTATGACGTTCGAGGGTAGCTACAAGGCTCCCGATAACTCGGACGTGCTGCCCATTACGCACCGCAGCTTCGATAACGACGCTATCATGTTCACCGATGCTCCGGGCTCCACGCTCACGCTGCGCGGTCGCAAGTCGGGCCATGGCGTCAAGATCGACTTTGAGGGCTTTAAGTACATCGGCGTGTGGTCTGCCGCCAACGACGCCCCGTTTGTGGCGCTCGAGCCTTGGACCGGTCACACCACGATGGACACCGAGGACGACGTCTTTGAGCACAAGGTCAACACCATTACGCTGGCGCCGGGCGCTACCGACACCCGTTCCTTTAGCGTCACCCTGCTCTAGAGGTTCCGCCGTTCTAACGAACGGCGGACCGGTCGACGCTGCGCCCTTAGGTTCCGCCGTTCTGACGAACGGCGGGCCGGTCGACGCTGCGCGCCACCCAGAGCGACAATTTGTCATTCAAAAGGCACGGCATGACCAGAAGGTCTATGCCGTGCCTTTTTCATGCCAACTTGTCGCTCTGGGCGGCGCTCGCTGGCATTGCCAAAACATCGACGTTCCCAATGACTACCGCGTGTCTATTAATTTTTCGAGCTTGCGCTGCGCTACTGGTCGCTGGCGTATATCCTGTTAAGTCGTCAGCATACAATTCAACAGGGAAGGCAGATTATGCATTCTCCCCATCAACGCGACGCGCATCCGCAGCCGATATGCAGCCGTCGCATCTTCTTGGGTAGCGCTCTCGCTGCGAGCGCTACCGTTGTCGCCGGCGCGCTCGCCGGCTGTCAGCGCCCGTCCACGCTCAAGGTGGTTCAGCCCACGACGGGCGGCGGTCGCGACGACCTGTCCGATTCCGTTATCGGCAAGGACAAGATCCGCATTGGCATGGAGGCGGCCTACGCCCCGTACAACTGGCAGGTCTCCGAAGCCAGCGAGTACACCATCCCCATCGACAACGTGCAGGGCGCCTATGCCGATGGTTACGACGTGCAGATCGCCAAGATCGTCTGCAAGGCCCTCGGCGGCGAGCCCGTTGCCGTCAAGCAGAGCTTCTCGGGCCTTATCGATTCGCTCAACAACGGCCAGATCGACCTCATCATTGCCGGCATGAGCGCTACGCCCGAGCGCGAGGAGTCCGTCGGCTTTTCCGACCCGTACTTCATTGGCTACTTTGGCCTGTTCGTAAAAGAGGGCTCGCCCTACCAAAACGCCACCAAGCTCAGCGACTTTAGCGGCGCCACGGTGCTCGGCCAAAAGGACACCATGCTCGATACCGTCATCGACGAGATCCCGGGCGTTGTGCACAAAAACCCGGTCGATTCGGTCCCCACGGTGTTCTCGAACCTGCTGCAGGGCACGTGCGACGCCGTGACCTACAACACGGAGAACGAAAAGGGCTATATGGCCCAAAATCCCGGTATCGTCCCCATCCACTTTGCCGAGGGCGAGGGCTTTAAGCAGGAGGTCACGGCAAACGTCGGCTGCCGCAAGGGCTCGGACAAGCTGCTTAAGCTCATCGACAAGACACTCAAGGGCATTAGCCAAGAGGAGCGCGACCAAATGTGGGACGCGTGCCTCGACCGTCAGCCGGCATAGGGAGGCAGCATGAAAACCATTAATCGCCTGGCCTCCTTTATCAAGGCCGACCACCGTTATGTATACCTGGGCACGAGTGTTATCGCGGCGCTCGGCCTGGCGTTTAGCCAACGCAACCCCACGCCGCTGAGCTTCTTGGCCCCCACCGGTATCTTCCAAGATTGTCTTTGGGCGATCCTGTGGGCGTGGCTCGTCGTGTCGGCGGCGGCGCTGGTCACCAAGCTTATGCACTGGAGCGACTATCGCGAAAAGTCGCCGTTCGCATCTGAGCGTTTCCGTCGTGGAGCACGTTTAGGCAGCTACGTCGTGGTCGCCATCGCGGCAGTTTTCTTTATCGACCGCTGCGTCATGTCGTTTATCGACCTGGTGCAGGTGAGCATTGTCTCGGATTCCAACCCCAGCGACTTTTTGTCGAGCCTGGTCTACATGACCTACAAGAGCGGCGACTTCTTCATTCGCGGTATCGAGATCACCATCGCGCTTGCCACCTTCGGCACCGTCATCGCATTCTTCCTGGCACTGCTCTTTGTGTTCCTGCGTATTCAGACGTTCGACCGCGTGGATAACGACCTGGTGCGCTTCTTTAAGAGTATCGGCCGCGGCTTTGCGACCGTCTACTCCACCATCGTGCGCGGCACGCCCATGATGGTCCAGGGTCTGCTCATCTATTACGCGGGCTTCACCGTTTTGCGCGGCATGGGCTTCGAGACCGCTCAGGCCAACCAGATCTGGAGCACCTTCACCGCCGGCCTCGTCACCATCTCGCTCAACTCCACCGCCTACATGATGGAAGTCCTGCGCGGCGGCATCGAGTCCATCGATCCCGGCCAGGCCGAGGCAGCACGCTCGCTGGGCCTGTCGCAGTGGCAAGCTATGCGCAAAGTCGTGTTCCCCCAGGGCATTAAAAACGCGATCCCGGCGCTCACCAACGAGCTCATCATCAACATCAAGGACTCGTCGGTGCTCTCGGTTATCGGCGTGTTCGACCTCATGTACGCCACCACCACCGTCGCCGGCGTGTACTATCGCCAGATGGAAGTCTACTGCGTGGCGCTCGTGGTCTACCTGATCCTGACGCTCGTGGCGAGCCGCCTGCTCGAGGCCTTTGGCAAAAAGCTCGGTGCCGAGGCTCCGGCCACGCTGCCCAGCTCCAACTAGGCGCAAGACGAGGAGATTCATCATGGCAGATACCGTTACTACCGGCGCTGCGGCCGCGCAAACCAAAGAGCCGCTCATCCGCGTTGAGGGCCTGCGCAAGAGCTTTGGCTCGCTCGAGGTGCTCAAGGGCATCGACCTGGCCGTTAGCCCCGGCGAGGTCGTCACCATCATCGGCGCCTCGGGCTCGGGCAAGTCGACCTTCCTGCGCTGCCTCAACCTGCTCGAGACCCCGGACGCAGGCCACATCTGGTTCCACGGCCAGGACCTCACGGCCGAGCGCTGCAACATCAACAAGCTGCGCGAGGACATCGGCATGGTGTTCCAGGGCTTTAACCTGTTCAACAACATGGATGTGCTCGACAACTGCACGCTCGCGCCCGTCACGCTCAAAAAGATGAGCAAGGCCGAGGCCGAAAAGGTCGCGCTGGAGCATCTGACGAGCGTGGGACTCGAGAAGTTCGCGCACGCCGCCGTGGGTCGCCTGTCCGGTGGTCAAAAGCAGCGCGTGGCCATCGCTCGTGCTCTATGCATGAACCCGCAGATCATGCTGTTCGACGAGCCGACCTCCGCACTCGACCCCGAGATCGTGGGCGAGGTGCTCGAGGTCATGCGCAAGCTCGCTGCCGACGGCATGACCATGGTCGTCGTCACGCACGAGATGGCCTTTGCCCGCACGGTGTCCGACCGCGTGGTCTTCATGGACAAGGGCGTGGTGCTCGAGGATGCCGCGCCGGCCGAGCTCTTTGGCAACCCCAAACACCAGCGTACCCGCGAGTTCCTCTCGCGTTATCTCGAGGACAAATAACCGACCGCAAACGCGTACGTGGCAGGGCCGCTCCGGTGGGGCGGCCCTCGTCATCACAATCGAAAGGATGTCATGGCCGAGGTTTGGCGCTTCTTTGCGCATGAGGATGATTTTGCCGATTTGGACAAGGCCGGCGCATGCGAGCGCCTGGGCCGTGTGCTGTCGTTTCCGACCATTTCGAGTATGGATGCCGAGGCGGTGGACTGGCAGGCGTTTGCCGACCTGCGCGCCTATATGCAGCAGGCCTGGCCGCGCGTGTTTGCGGCGGGCGAGGTCGAGCTCATCGACCATTCGCTGCTCGTGACGCTTGCCGGCATCGACCCCGCCCTCAAGCCGGTCATGCTCATGGGCCACATGGACGTGGTTCCCGTGGTGCCGGGTACCGAGGCCGACTGGACGCACGCCCCCTTTAGCGGGCACGTGGACGACGCTTACATTTGGGGCCGCGGCGCGATCGACATGAAGGACCAGGTCGCAGGCATTCTCGAGGCTGTTGAGTATGCGCTGGCGCACGGTTGGGAGCATAAGCGCACCCTGCTGCTGGCTTTTGGCCAGGACGAGGAGACTACGCAGTGCGGCGCGGGGGCTATCGGCCGCGTGCTCGAGGAGCGCGGTATTGAACTTGAATACCTGGTCGACGAGGGTGACTACCGTATCGTTTCGGCTGCCGAGTACGGCGCGGGCGAGGGCTGGCTTATGCATGCCGACCTGGCCGAAAAGGGCTATGCCGATATCGTGCTCAAGACGAAGAGCGCGGGCGGGCATTCGTCCAACCCCTACGGCGGTACGTCGCTCGAGGTGCTCAGCCGTGCCATCGCCGCAATCTGCGATATCGAGTGGCCGACGCGCGTGACCGATCTGCTTGCCGCGCAGCTTGTCGAGCTGGGGCTCTACACGGCGGATGAGATTGCCGCCAACGGGGGCGCCATTGTCCGCGATTGCCTCGCCAGCAAAAAGCTCTATCCGCTGGTGACGACCACCTGCGCGCCCACGCAGATCGAGGGCGGTAGCACCGGTGCTAACGTGATGCCGCAGGATATGTGGGCCAACATTAACTTCCGCATGCTCGAGGGCACGAGCGTGGTCGACGTTGTGGCGCGCTGCCGTGAGGCGGTTGCCGGGGCGGACCTTGCCGGTCGTGTCGAAGTGGAGCTGGGCCCCGGCAGCTCCGAACCCTCGCCGTCCCCGCGCATCGGTGGTCCCGGCCTCGAGGCGGTTCGCGCCATTGCCGCCCGCTACTTCCGCGACCCAAAGGGGACGGAGGAAAACGGATCATCCGAGCCGTTGGCGATTGTCCCCTCGACCGTGATTGGCGCGACCGACGCTGCCAACTACCAGCGCATTTGCTCTGAATGTATTCGCTTTTCGGCGTTTGTGGTCGACGATGACGAGTGCGAGCGCGGTGTCCACGGTACCAACGAGCGCATCACCCGCCGCGCCTACCTCCAGGGTGTTCGCTTCCTCATCGCCCTGCTCCACACGCTCTAGAATGTGACAAAGCGACGCTCCCTTTGTTAGCCGTTGGGTGTTCCTATAGTTTTGTCAACCGTCGGGGCTACTCCCGGTAGGGCACCCGGTCGCGCATCACGGCGTATATCGCCCTGAGCCGCTTCCTCGCGACGGCCTTGAGCGCCCGCCCGTGCCCCATGCCCCGCGCCCTGCAGGCCCGGTAGTACTCGCCGTAGCGCCCCGAGGACCTCACCAGGCTGTTGCACGAGAAGATCAGCAGGGACTTGAGCCTCGCGTCGCCGCGCCTGGACGCCCTGACCGACCTCACCGACGTGCCGGAGCTCCTCACCCTCGGGGCTATGCCGCAGTACGAGGCCAGG
>JAIIWC010000073.1 GCA_022745215.1 Collinsella sp.
CACCATCTGGGGGCGGCAGCCCGCGACCAACGCCATGCAGAGAGAGCCGAACGCGAGGTGGAAAGTCAGCGCTTTGCGGCGGTTTACCGGCGTGTTTGCGGCGCACAGCCACTGCCACAGTGCCCACAAAACGAACGTGGCACCGCAGAGGATCGCGTACTCATACACCGACGGGCGGTGGAGCAGATAGTAGATCTGTGTGCCCGAGGCCGCGCCCGCGGCGGTGAGCAGGTAGGCTGCGGCGCTTGCCTGCGGGAACCAGCGGCGCGCGGCCTGCTTCACAAAGCCAAAGACGGCACCCATGGCACCAGCGGTGTTAAAGTCGTCGTCCATGCACTCCTTAAAGGTGGCACGGGTCTCGGCGGCCTTGGCGGCAAACGCCTCGGATGCTGCCTCATCGGCATCGGCCGTCGCATGGTTCGCGGCCCAGCGAAGGTTCTCGACCGTACCGGCGATACGCGTGAGCGAGTTCTCGGCACCCTCCAGGCGCTCCCAAGAAAAGTCGAGCGGCGAGCGATAGCTCGTCTGCAGCATCAGCAGGCGCAGGGCGGCAGCGGAGTGCTGTTCGAGCACCTCGGCCAGCGTAAAGAAGTTTCCGAGCGACTTGGACATCTTCTCGCCGTCGACCAGCAGCATGCCCGTGTGCATCCAGGTGTTGGAGAAACCCTGGTGCCAGGCGCAGGTGGCCTGGGCGCACTCGTTCTCGTGATGCGGGAAGGCAAGGTCGGAGCCGCCACCGTGGATGTCGATCGGGGTGCCCAGGTAGCGATGCACCATGGCGGCGCACTCGGTGTGCCAACCGGGACGGCCTTCGCCCCAGGGGCTCGGCCAGCTGGGCTCGCCGGGCTTGGCGGCCTTCCACAGGGCAAAGTCGAGCGGGTCGTTCTTGCCCTCGTTCTCCTCGATGCGCGCGCCAACCATAAGGTCGTCGATGTTGCGGCCCGAGACCTGACCATAGTTGGGATCGCTGCGCACGGCAAAGTACACGTCGCCGTTATCGGCGGCGTAGGCATGGCCCTGCTCGATAAGCGTCTTGATCATAGCGATCATGGGGCCGATCTCCTTGGTGGCGCGGGGGCGCACATCGGGATCGAGCACGTTGGCGGCACGCATGACGCCGATGAACTTGTCGGAAAACTCCGTCGCGACCTCGGCGGCCGTGCGGCCCTGCTCGTTGGCGCGCTTGATGATCTTGTCATCGACATCGGTGAGGTTCTGGGCGAACGTGACCTCGTAGCCGCTCGCGATGAGCCAGCGACGAATCACGTCAAAGCTGATGAACGTGCGGGCATTGCCGATGTGGATGTTGTCGTAGACCGTGGGGCCGCACACGTACATGCGGACCTTGCCGGACTCGATGGGCTGGAACTCTTCCTTTTTATGGGTAGCGCTGTTGTAGATACGCATTCGTTACTCCTTAACGGTTTTCTGTAGCAGGCAGACGGCCCAGGCGCCGATCCCCTCGCCCTGGCCTTCCCAACCGAGCTTTTCGGTCGTAGTGGCGGCGACGCCCACGTTTTCCACGTCGACGCCCAGGGCATGGGCAAGGTTGGCGCGCATGGCATCGCGGTGCGGGGTGATCTTAGGCTGCTGGCAGGCAATGGTGCAATCGGCATCGACAAACTCAAAGCCCAGCTCGCGCGCATAGTCCATTACGCGAGCGAGCAGCACCATCGAATCGGCACCCTCATAGGCGGGGTCGGTATCGGGGAATAGCTTGCCAATGTCTCCCCCGCGGCAGGCGCCCAGAATGGCGTCGGCCAGTGCGTGCGCGAGCACATCGGCATCCGAGTGGCCCAGCAGGCCGCGATCGTAGGGAATGTCGACACCGCCGATGATACATCGACGCCCCTCCACCAAACGGTGGACGTCGTAGCCGTGGCCAATGCGCAGGTTACTGAACATGGGGAAGGTCCTCTCCCTCGGCCATGCGGCCAAGCAGAATCGCGGTTACGGGACGCAGGTCCTCGGGCACCGTCACCTTAAGGTTGTCGCGTGGGCTCTGGACGCAGCGGACGCGCCCACCCATGCGCTCGACCAGCGATGAATCGTCGGTACCGATAAAGCCCTCGGCGATAGCAGCGGCATGAGCGCGCTTCATGGCGTCGACGCTAAAGATCTGCGGTGTCTGCGCTGCCCAGTAGAGCTCACGCGGCGGCGTCTCGACGATGTTGTCGCCATCGACGATCTTGAGCGTATCGATCGCGGGCTGACCGCACACGACACCGTCGAGCGAGCGGTCACTCACAAGCACGTCAATCGCATGATCGATGGCCTCGGTCGTGATAAGCGGACGGGCGCCGTCGTGGATGGCGACATATTCGAAACCCGTCGGTACCGCATGCACGCCGGCGCGGGTGGAATCCTGACGGGTATCGCCGGCATCGGCGAAGCTGATGGGCGTGTCATAGTCAAACGGATCGATGGCCAGGCGGCACATCTCGGCGCGGCGCTCGGCAGGACACACCACCACGATGTGGCCGACCTTGTCGCTCCGATCGAACGCGCGGATGGACCAGCTCATGAGCGGACGGCCCGCTACATTGACGAGCTGCTTGCCACCGGGGTTACCAAAGCGCTGGCCGCTGCCACCGGCAACGACCACGGCGCATACGGGCGCCATTATGCGTTCCCCTGTTTGGTGCCCTTCATGCGGTACAGGGAGTCCGCAAGAATGGCAGGGTTGTTAACGCCAAAGTCGCCCAGGCGCTCCGGATCCTCGCTGATGTCGTCCATGAGCTCCTGCAACGAGCCGTACTCGTCGACGATCTTCTCGGCCACGCCGTCGCGCACGACGGACACGCGCGAAAGCGTGCGCAGGCCCAGCGGCGTCATGACGGAGTCCTCGTCCAGGTCGTCGTAACCCAGAACTGCCGCCACGTGCTGCGGGTCGGACAGGTCCTTAGGCGTCATGCGGCTCAGGTTGGCGCGAATCTTCTCGGCGTTGGCCTCGGAGGAATCGCTTGCGTAGTCGCGGATCATCAAGTCGTATTCGGTATCCATGCTGGAGCCCGCGAGCTGCTCGAGCTGCATCTGCACGAGCTTGCCCTGGTTACCCAGCTTGACGATGCAATCCTTAAGCTCGGTCTTTGCCTGCTGCATGATCTCGAAGCTCGAGAAAATACCGGTAATGTCGGCGAGCGTAACGTAGTCGTCGAGCTCGAGGGCCGTCAGACGCAGCAGGGAGCGGTCGAGCGACTGACGGGTAGTCTGGAGCGTGGCGACAAGCTGGTTGACCGAGCTCATGATGGTGGTGACGGGCTGGATCTCGTAGCTCTTGCCGTGAACGTACACGTTGACGACGGCACGACGGGCCGAGACCGAGATCACAATGGCATCGGTGAGCACCGACATGCGAGCGGCGGTGCGATGACGCATGCCCGTCTCGCTCGTGGCAAGCGAGGGATCGGGATTGAGATGGAAGTTGGCGCGCAGGATCTGGGTGAGGTCGCCATCGATGACGATGGCGCCGTCCATCTTGGAGAGCTCGAACAGACGGTTCGAGGTGAACGAAATGTTGAGCGGGAAGCCGTCGTTACCGGCAGCGAGCACGTTTTCGGTGTCGCCAACGCAGATAAGGGCGCCCAGATGACCGGCGATGATCATGTCGAGGGCAGTGCGAATCGGCTGACCAGGTGCCGTCAGGCGGATGGCCTGTTCCATACGCTTTTGCAGCTCGTTCTTATCCAAGGCATCGCTCCCATCGTATACGCTCCATAAACGCTAAATAGTTTCTCACGGTTTGTCCCCGCGGCGCTTGCGAAATCCGATGCTTACAGAATGAGCGAACACCGCTAAGATAGCTAATTTGGGACGGGCTCTTTTGACTACCCAATCAACCATGTGCCAAGGTTAGTCTTTTTGTTGCTCCCCCAAGAGGTACACGCGGGCCTGCCCGCAGAGAGGGAGCCAGACTATGGGACTCGCAGAGCTCGTGTTGCTCGCCGTTGGCCTTTCGATGGACGCCTTTGCCGTATCCATCTGCAAGGGCCTTGGCATGAAGAAGATCAACCTTAAGGCCGCCGTAGTGCTCGGCCTGTTCTTTGGCGGCTTCCAGGCCGGCATGCCCGTGATCGGATGGGCGCTTGGCAGCCAGTTTATGGGCATCATCGGCCCCATCGACCACTGGATCGCCTTTATCCTGCTCGCCTTTATCGGCGGCAAAATGCTGTGGGAAGCCTTTACCGAGGACGAGGATGAAGGCGACGGCAAGGATGCCGAAAAGATTGACCTGGGCGAGTACCTGATTCTCGCCATCGCCACCTCAATCGACGCCCTAGCCGTGGGCATCTCGTTTGCCGCGCTCTCCGTCGACATCATGCCCGCCGTGTCGCTCATCGGCATCACGACCTTTATCTTCTCCGTCGCCGGCGTAGCGATCGGCCACACCTTTGGCGCGCGCTACGAAAAGCCCGCCTCCATCGTGGGTGGCGTCGTACTCGTCCTCATCGGGCTTAAGATCTTGCTCGAGCACCTTGGGATCCTCGCACTGTAACGAATAACGGCCGCCCGGCATTACGCCAGGCGGCCGTTTTCATAGCCAGCCGTTTTAGAGCGGCTTAGCCAAGGCGACCGTTACGCAGCGAGACGCTTGAGGACGTCGATGAGCAGCTCGTAGAAGCGCTCGGCAGAAGCGAGCTCCATGCTCTCGTCCGGGGTGTGGACATCGGAGAGCGTCGGGCCCACGGCGATGGCGTCCAGGCCGTGCAGGGCCTCGGCAAACAGGCCGCACTCAAGGCCGGCGTGAATGGACTCGATGCGCAGCTCGGAGCCAAAGAGCTCGCGATAGCTCTCGACAAAGATGTCGCGGACCGGCGAATGCTCGGCATAGCTCCAGCCGGGATACTCGAACTCAAACTTGGCGTCGAAGCCCAAGACATCGGCCAGCGTCTGCAGGCGGTCCTTGAACTCGTTCTGCAGCGAGGTGATCGAGGAGCGCGGGGACAGCATGATCTTGACCTGGTCGTCAGAGGTGGCGACCACGCCGATGTTGGAGGAAACCTCGACGGAGCCGTCGGTGGCGACGTTGCGGCGAATCACGCCGTTAGGGGCAAGACGCAGGGCGCGGATGAGGGCAAGCGCGGACTTCTGGTCCATGGCCTCGACCTCGGCGTCGTCGGCAATCTCGACGGTGCAGGTAAAGCCGGGGTCGAAGACCTCGAGCTCAGCTGTGACGTCGGCGATGATGCCACGAGCAATCTGCGCCGCTGCCTCGGCGGCAGCGTGGTCGGCGTAAACCAGCTCGGCCTTGCACTCACGGTTGATGGCGTTGTCCTTAGTGCCGCCGTTAAAGCTGACGATGGCGGGCTCGCCGGCGACCATCAGGCGGTCGATGATACGGGCCATGATGAGGTTGCCGTTGCCGCGCTCCAGGTTGATGTCGGAGCCGGAGTGACCACCCAGCAGGCCGGAGATCTCGAGCGTAAGGGTACTGCCGGTCTTGTGCTCGCGCACGATGGGGCAGGTGTAGGTAACGACGACGCCGCCGGCGCAGCTGACGGTTGCCACGCCCTCTTCCTCGGAATCGAGGTTGATCATGGTGCGGGCGCTGATCTGTGACTTGTCGAGCGTCTCGGCACCAACCAGGCCGGTCTCCTCGTCGGTGGTGAACACGCACTCGAGGGCGGGGTGAACGATCGAATCGTCATCGAGAACAGTAAGCATCAGAGCGACAGCAATGCCGTTGTCGGCGCCCAGGGTGGTGCCGTTAGCGGTGAGGACGCCGTCCTTGACGACCAGGTCGATACCATCGGTCGTAAAGTCGTGCTCAACGGAGCCCAACTTGTCGCACACCATGTCGATATGGCCCTGCAACATCACGGTCGGGGCATTCTCGGCACCGGCAGATGCGGGCTTGCGAATGATGACGTTGTAGACCTCGTCCTGGTACACATCAAGACCGCGCTCCTTGGCAAACGCGACCAGGAAATCGCTGATGCCCTTCTCGTTGCCAGACCCACGGGGGATCGCACTGACCTCCTCAAAGAAATGGAACAGCTGGGCGGGCTCGTAGCCGGTGATCTTGTAATCCATGGTGCCTCCTTGGCGCAACTGGTTAGACAGTAAGACATGCGACTTGTATATTCCCAGACTTTGCGTGCATAAACCAGTCGAAAACGCCGAGCGCCCTTGCATCATCGGCTAACGG
>JAIIWC010000074.1 GCA_022745215.1 Collinsella sp.
CCCCGTCCATGGACGGGGGAGCCCCTTGTTTCGTTTGGGTTGTTGACGCGACCTAGAGGTGGCTGATGATCAGTTCCATCTTGCCTTCGAGGTCGATGGAGCTGACGGTGCTGGGCGCCAGCAGGTGGCTTCCCTTGTGGACGGGGTCGCCGCAGACGGTGCCTTCGCCGTCGATGACTGACAGGCACATGAAGGGCCAGCGCTGGTCGAGGGTCTTGCTGCCGTCGACGCGCGCGCGATCGACGGTGTAGCAGGGGTTGGACTCGAGCTCGGTCACGCCATCGACCTCGGGTGCGGTCACGGTGCCGTCGGTCGGGGCCTGCGCGTTAAAGTTGATGCAGTCCAGGCTCTGCTCAATGTGCAGCGGGCGCAGCTTGCCGTCGGTGCCGGGGCGGTCGTAGTCGTACAGGCGATACGTCACGTCGCTCGACTGCTGCGTCTCCAGAATCAGCGTGCCAGTCTTGATGGCGTGCACGGTGCCGGAGTCGATCTGGAAAAAGTCACCCTTGTGAATCGGCAGCACGTTGAGCATGTCGTCCCAGCGGCCGTCTTCGATCATCTGTGCGGCCTCGGCACGATCCTTGGCGCGCTGCCCGACGATAATCGTGGCGCCGGGCTCGCAATCCAGCACGTACCAGCACTCGGTTTTGCCTAGGCTACCGTTCTCGTGCTCGGCGGCGTACTCGTCGTTGGGGTGAATCTGGATCGAAAGGTCGTCCTTAGCGTCCAGAATCTTAATGAGCAGAGGGAACTCCTTGCCCTCGCAGTTGCCAAAGAGCTCGCGGTGCTCGGCCCACAGCCACGACAGCGTGTGGCCGGCGTACGGACCCTCGGCAATCTGGCAATCGCCGTTGGGGTGCGCCGAGATGGCCCAGCACTCACCGATAGGACCCTCGGGAATGTCATAGCCAAAGACGGTCTCCAGCTGACGGCCGCCCCAAATCTTCTCGTGGAAGATCGGCGTGAGTTTAATCAAATCGGACATGTGCATACCCCCATCAGGTTGTGCGGGCGCCGTGCAAAACAGCTCAAAGCGAGCGCCCTCCGGATTACAAACTTAAGCCAACGTCACGTTGTGCAGCTCAAAACGGTCGCCTACGTTGTGCGAGACAGAATATTCAAACGCGGTGCCGCTATCCAAGAAGCCAATCTGGTTGAGTTCGAGCAGGGGAGAGCCGGGCTTGGTGTTCAAGTGCTCAGCCTCTTCCTCGGTTGCCGCCACGGCACGGATGGTACGGTGGAAGCTCGAAATCTTCAGCCCGCATTGCTCGCGGATATAGCTGTAGACCGACGCGTACAGGTCCTTTTTCTTCAGACCCGGGATCAGCTCGAGCGGCATATAGGTGTACTCGATAACGATGGGCAGGCCATCGACCTCGCGTACGCGCACGATGTGATAGGCAAAGTCGTCTTCGGCCATTCCCAGCTGGGAGGCAACCTCTGCCGGCGGATTGACGATCGAGAAATCGTAGACCACCGAAGTCACCTTCTCCCCGCGGTGCTCGTAGGTAAAGCCCTGAGCGCGGTCGTTTCTGCCTTGGAAAAACGCTTTGCCGGGAAGTCCTGCGGTGTCTTTGACGTAGGTGCCCGATCCGCGACGGCTCGTGACCAAGCCTTCCTCGGTGATCTGCTCAATTGCTCGTTTGACGGTGATTTTGGAAACGGAATACAGCTCGCAGAATTCAACGACGGTAGGCAGTTTGTCGCCTGGTTTAAGGGCGCCGTCCTCGATGCTTCGACGGATATCTGCGGCTATCGCCTCGTATTTGGGAATCATGGAACCTCCTTTCCGGCTTGATTGAGTACAAAAGAAAGTATAGTCAACACCTAAGCATCCCTATTGCGTTTTTGAAAAGTTCGAGAAAGGGTTAATTAAAAAACGCTTCTCTTTAAAAACTAGAGCGCTCTAAATGAATATGCATTCGAATAATGTGGTATTGAGCAAATTGATCGACTCGAGGATGGGGTTGAGCCGTTTTACCGCCCAACGAACCAAATTCCATGCCCTGCGTTTTCACAGATAAAACCTGCCAAAACAAACCTGCCCCTTTTTGGCAGGTTTTTGCCTTGGGAGCGGTACCATACAGGCAATGTTTAAACGAGAAAGGTGGGCTCCCATGGAACCTAAGCAGTACTACATCGGCATTGACGTCGGCGGCACTTCGGTTAAGGAGGGCCTGTTCGATGAGGATGGCAATCTGCTTGCCAAGGCCAGCGTGCCCACGCCTCCCATCGTCGACGCTGCGGGCTTTGCCGCGGTGACCGAGGCCATCGACCAGGTGGTCGCCAAGGCCCAGATTCCGCGCGCCTTTGTGGCGGGCATTGGCCTGGCCGTTCCGTGCCCCATTCCGGCATCGGGCGATGCCAAGGTCAAGGCCAACATTGCCATCAACCTGCCCGAGCTGAGGATTGCCATCCAGGAGCACTGCCCCGATGCGGTCGTGAAGTACGAGAACGACGCCAATGCCGCAGCCATGGGCGAGGCCTGGCTTGGCTCTGCCAAGGGCGTGCAGAACGTGGTGATGGTCACCATCGGCACCGGCGTTGGTGGCGGCGTCATCATTAACGGCGACGTGGTGTCGGGCGTCGTGGGTGCCGGTGGCGAGATCGGTCACATGTGCCTGAATCCCGATGAGGAGCGTACCTGCGGCTGCGGCGGCCACGGCCACCTGGAGCAGTATTCCAGCGCGACCGGCGTGGTGAGCAACTACCTTGCCGAGTGCAAGGCTGCGGGCGTCGAGCCCATCGAGCTCACCGGTCCCTCCGATTCCAAGGACGTGTTCCAGGCCTGCCGCGAGGGCGATAAGCTCGCGCTGGCTGCGGCCGATACCATGGCCGACTACCTCGGCCGCGCCCTGGCGCTCATCGCCAACGTGGTCGATCCCGAGATGTTCCTGATCGGCGGCGGTGCCTCCGCCTCGGCCGACGTCTACCTCGACGCCGTGCGCGAGCACTTTAAGCAGTACGCGCTTTCTGCCTCGCGCGAGACGCCCATCGAGGTCGCCTCGCTCGGCAACGACGCCGGCATCATCGGCGCCGCCTACGTAGCCCTGCGCGCCGCCGGCAAATAGCTGGTGCAAGGGGGTCAGGTTACTTTGCACCAACATGGTGCAAAGGTGACAGACTTGGCCCCCAGGCTTGCCCCAAATTGCGCCGTGGCCCTTCCGTCTGCGAAGGCTCGGCATCGGCGTGCTACCATAGCTACGTCCAAGTACACACATCAAGTGGAGGATATCCATGGCAAACGTTCTTGTCTTTGGTCACCAGAACCCCGATAACGACGCCATCATGAGCGCCGTCGTCCTGTCTCAGCTGCTCAACCAGGTTGAGTATGCCGGCAATACCTACGAGGCCTGCGCTCTGGGCCAGCTTCCGGCCGAGTCCGCCAAGCTGCTCGCTGATGCCGGCATTGCCGAGCCCCGCGTGATCGAGTCCGTCGAGGCCGGTCAGCTCGTCGTCCTCACCGACCACAACGAGTCCGCCCAGTCCGTCGCCGGCCTTAAGGACGCCACGGTCTTTGGCGTTGTCGACCATCACCGCATCGGCGACTTCGAGACCGCCGGCCCGCTGCACTACATCTGCCTGCCTTGGGGCTCCAGCTGCACCATCGTCACCAAACTCGCCGGCGTGCTCGGCGTTGAGCTTTCCAACGTTCAGGCCAAGCTGCTGCTTTCGGCCATGATGACCGACACGCTCATGCTCAAGAGCCCCACCACCACCGATGTCGACCGCGCCGTCGCCGCCAAGCTCGGCGAGCAGGTGGGCGTCGATCCGGTCAAGTTTGGCATGGAGGTCTTCCTCACCCGTCCGTCCGGCTCCTTCACTGCTGCCGAGATGGTCGGCAACGACATCAAGATGTTCGAGCCCGCCGGCAAGAAGCTGCTCATCGGCCAGTACGAGACCGTCGACAAGACCCGCGCTCTCGGCATGATCGACGAGATCCGCGAGGCCATGCGCGCCTATGCCGCCGAGAAGGGTGCCGATGGCATCGTCCTGTGCATCACCGACATCATGGAGGAGGGCTCGCAGGTCCTGCTCGAGGGCGAGACCGAGGCCGCTCAGAAGGGTCTGGGCATTGCCGACGAGCACGACGGCGTTTGGATGCCGGGCGTCCTCTCCCGCAAGAAGCAGGTCGCTGCCCCCATCATGGCCGCCTGCTAGGTTTTTTTGACCTAACACCGACGACCGGATCGCGGACGCTCCGCGCTCCGGTCGTTTTTTGTGCACGCGCCGCGTTGTCTCTTGGACAGGCGCGCCCGTGCCGTTGAGCAAATAATGTTCAACCTGTGGTTCCGCTTTTCGGTCGCGTCCGCACGGTATCTGTGCAGGGTAGGCTAGATGCAAGCGTAATACGTTAGAGCGCGGCGCCGCCACTTGGGCGGGCCGTGCTTTTTTAAGACGGGAACCTTCCCGTGAAAGGAGCCGCCCATGGCAGCACCCGAGCAGCTGTTCAACGTCCGTGAGCGCAAGCGTTTTGAGCGCCACGACATTTGGGAGCGCATCGCCGAGAACGGCACGATTTCTGCCGCGGTCATGGTGCTTGCCGCCATCGCCGCCGTCATCTGCGCCAACACCGACGCCTACGAGGCAATCCATCATTTTTTGGAGACCCCGCTGTATGTGGGTCTGGGCAACCTGACCGCCGGCCTAACCGTCGAGATTTTCGTCAATGACTTCCTCATGGCGATCTTCTTTTTGCTGGTGGGCATCGAGCTTAAGTACGAGATGACGGTCGGCGAGCTCAAGAACCCGCGCCAGGCCATGCTCCCCATGCTGGCTGCCGTGGGCGGCGTCGTCGTTCCCGCGTGCATCTATCTCATCTTCAACCATGCCGGCGCTCGCAACGGTTGGGCCATCCCCATGGCAACCGATATCGCCTTTGCACTGGGCGTGCTGTCGCTTTTGGGCAATCGCGTGCCCAACGGCGTGCGCGTGTTCTTCTCGACGCTCGCCATCGCCGACGACCTGATCTCCATCGCCGCTATCGCCATCTTCTACGGTCAGAGCCCCAATCCGTTTTGGCTGGGCGCCGCGGCGGTTGTGACCTGCGCGCTCGTGTGGCTCAACAAGACGCAGCACTACCGCTTGGCTCCGTATACGGTGCTGGGCCTGCTGCTGTGGTTCTGCATGTTCAAGAGCGGCGTGCATGCCACGCTCGCCGGCGTCATCCTGGCCTTTACCATCCCGGCCAAGTGCGGCGTTAAGCTCGACAGCCTGACCGACTGGCTGGGCGAGTGCCTGCCACTGCTCGACGACCGCTACGACGACGAGGCGCACATTCTGGGCCAGCATGACTTTACCGTCTCGACCACCAAGGTCGAGCGCGTCATGCACCGCGTGACCCCGCCGCTTATCCGCATGGAGCGTCTGATCTCAACGCCGGTCAACTTTGTGATCCTGCCGATCTTTGCGTTCGTGAACGCGCAGGTTCGCCTAGTGGGCGTGGACATGAGCACGCTGCTCACCGACCCGGTGACGCTCGGCGTGTACTTTGGCATGCTGCTGGGCAAGCCGATCGGCATCTTTGGTATGACGTTTGCCCTGGTTAAGCTTAAGGCCTGCGAGCTGCCGCACAATGTCAACTGGCACATGATTGCCGGCGTGGGCATTCTGGGCGGTATCGGCTTTACCATGTCGATTCTCATCAGCGGCCTTGCCTTCCCGACGGCCCAGTTTGAGGTCCTGGCCGCAAAGGCCGCCATTCTTGCCGGCTCTGTCACCGCGGCCGTGCTCGGCATGATCTACATGAGCGTGGTCTGCAAGCACCCCGCGCCCAAAGACGAGTAAGAGCGCGAAAACCGGCTCCAGAACCGATTCGGGCGCGTTCGAAATGCGGATTCGGGCGGTGCTTGCCGCCTGCCAGACACGCCAGTGGTCAAAAAACGCCGTTTGTGAGTACTGTCACAAACGGCGTATCATTTTAGGTGCGGAAAATAATGAACAAAGTTATAAGAACTGTACGTTAATGAGTGACCATCGACTTCCAATTTGGCGCTAGCTGACGGTGATTAGGAAGTTTCAAGGTCGCGCGCGCAGACGTGGTGTAAGAGCGTCCTGAGGTCCGTCGCTGCAAGTCCCGATGTTACTCCTTCTTGAGACCGCGCTTCTCGACTATCTCG
>JAIIWC010000075.1 GCA_022745215.1 Collinsella sp.
CAACCGAAGAGGAGGCGGGGGCGCAAGGCGCCCGGATGCGTCGTGCCGAAATGTCGCGAAGCGCGCGGTTGACAAAACTATAGAGACACGTCCCAAATTGACTGCTTTTGAGTTGCGGTGATATACGGACTGTTTGAGGCTTCTGGCTTGTAAAACAGTCCCTATTTCACCGCAACTGATGAGGGGATGGGTTAACGGAGCAGGCCGGCTACTTCGCCGGCTAGGGTTATGGTGCCGGCTGCTACGAAGGGCTCGTTGGCCGCATCGAAGGCCGCAAGGGCCTCGGAAACGCTCGGATATACGCCCGCAAGCTTATCGGCATCAACGAGGGCAGCGAGCTCCTCTGCCGGCAGGGCGCGATCGGAGTCGGTCTGGGTCACGACCACGCGCGGGAACGCCGGAACCAGCACGTCGACGATACCTGCCACGTCCTTGTCAGCCAGCGCGGCGCACAGCAGTGTGGGGCGATTCTCCACGCACGGATCGATCTCGTCCAGCGCGCTCACAAAGTTCTCGCAGCTCTGAGGGTTATGGCAGGCATCGATCAGCTTGAGCGGATCGGTCGCCAGTACATCAAAGCGACCCGGCGTGGGACAACCCATAAGCGACGCATCGAGCTTGTCATGATCGAGCTCGCGACCCAGATACCCCTCGCACAGCATAATCGCGCACGCAGCATTCTGCGGCTGATACGCCGGCTTGACCATGCTCGACGTGTAAATCGCACGCGGCGTGGTGCAGCTGAACTCCACCGTATCGCCCACATGTGCCGGGACCTTGGTCGTGGCATGGTTCACCACGAGCGGAACAACGCCACACGCGCGACAACGCGCATCCATCACGCGCTGAACGCTCGCCTCGTGGGTACCCTCGCCCAAAACAACCAAACGCCCAGGCTTAATAACCGCAGCCTTCTCCCCCGCAATGGCCTCGAGCGTATCGCCAAGGACCTTCGTATGGTCGAGCCCAATGCCCGTAATGGCAACGGCCACGGGATCGGTCGCACTCGTAGCGTCCCAACGTCCACCCATGCCGACCTCGAGCATGGCAACATCCACCGCAGCCTCGGCAAACACGACAAGTGCGGCAGCCGTCAGCAGGTCAAACGGTGTGATGGTATAGGCGCGCTCCCCCGCCGCCACACGACGGGCATTCACGCGATGTCCCGCCTCAACAGCAGCCGAAACGCCACGGGCAAAGGCCTCGTCGCTCACAACGCACCCATCGACCTCCATACGCTCGGGATAGCGCACCAGCTGCGGCGACGTATACAGCGAGGTCTTGAGTCCCTCACCACGAAGAATGGCAGCCGAAAAACGCGTAGTCGAGGTCTTGCCATTGGTACCGGCGACCTGAATGCAATCAAAATACTCATCCGGACGTCCCAGCTCATCGAGCATATCGACAACCGTCTCAAGCAGAGGCCCAGCATCCCCAGAAATCCGCCCCGTATCAGCAGCCAGCCCAACAGCCTCATCAAACGAAAGCAACTCAAACGAGAACGGCACAGAATACGACCCCGAACGCTTAGCCATAACCCAAAGTCCCCCATAACAGAAAAAGAGGCCCATCAAAAAGAATGAGCCCCTCGCGTTAACAATATCAGCCACTACCCGCTTGCAGTGAGATCAAGGCATCAGCCATGTAGCCGTGACGGGCAGCGGACGCCCCGTAACCGCTGTGGGAGCGGTTTGGGGCTTTGCTCGATACAAGTTCCGCACGAGCCGAAGGCCACTTAATGTGGACTTCGTGCGAGCAGGACTGTCCGCAGTAGCGAGCAATGCCCCAAACAGCGTCCCCCAGTAACGCCTACGAGAAGTCAGCAACCTGCGAGGTAAGCGCCGCCAGGATCTCCTTGAGCTCAGCTGCACGGTCCCTCTTCTTCTGGACAACCGCGGGCGCGGCCTTGGCCACAAAGCCCTCGTTGGCGAGCGTCTTCTCGCAGCCGGCGAGCTCCTTCTGGGCCGCGGCGATCTCCTTCTCCAGGCGCGCCTTCTCGGCCGAAAGGTCGACCTTGCCCTCGAGCACCACAAAGACCTCGACGCCACTGTCGACGACGGCGATGCTCGCAGCCGGCTTCTCGACGTCGGTACCCATGACCAGCGAAGCGGTGTTTGCCAGCGGCTCAATCGTGGAGCGCAGGCTCTCGAGCTTCTCGATATCCTCGGCACCGGCGCGCACGACCACGTCGAGCTCGGCCTTGGGGCTCAGGCGATAACGCGAACGTGTGGCGCGGGCGGCCGAAACGACGGTGCGGCACAGCTCAAACGCGCGCTCGGCGGGCTCGTCGATGTACTTGGCGTAGTCGGCGGGCTCGGGCCACTTGGCGATCATGAGCGCCTCGGCGCGGTCCACGTTGCCCTCGGCATCCAGGTCGAGCACGCTCGCCGGCATGTTGTCCCAGATCTCCTCGGTGACAAACGGCATGAGCGGGTGCATCAGGCGAATGGAGGTGTCGAGCACAAAGATCAGGTTGCGCTGAGCCTGCAGACGGCCCTCGCCCTTCAGGCGGGCCTTGGTGACCTCGACGTACCAGTCGCAGACCTCGTTCCAGAAGAACTGCTGCACGCCGCGGGCCATATCGCCAAAGGTGTAGTTCTCAATACCCTCGGTGACCATCTTGACGGCCTTTGCCAGGCGGCTGAACATCCAGGCGTCGGCCGGCGTTTCCACGACGGGCTCGCCGGGCGTGTATCCCTCCATGTTCATAAGCAGGAAGCGGCTGGCGTTCCAGATCTTGGTCACAAAGCTCTTGGCCTGATCGGTACGCGGGCTGTCGATGAGCTTCTTGGTCTTCTTATCGATGTTCGCGTCGAACTTAACGTCCTGGTTGTTGGTGCACAGCGTAAGCAGGTTGTAGCGCATGGCGTCGGCGCCGTACATGCCGATGAGGTCCATGGGGTCAACGCCGTTGCCCTTGGACTTGGACATGCGGCTACCGTCCTTGGCCAGGATCGTCGGGTAGATGACGACGTCCTTAAACGGCACCTCGTCCAGGAAGTACAGCGAGCTCATGACCATGCGGGCGACCCACAGCGCGATGATGTCGCGCGCGGTGACGAGCGCCGTCGTGGGGTGATGGCCCTCGAGCAGCTCCGGCTTTTGCGGCCAGCCCTGCGTGGCGAAGGTCCACAGCTGCGAGCTAAACCAGGTGTCCAGCACGTTCTCGTCCTGATGGATGTGATGGCCGCCGCACTTGGGGCACACGTCGGTGTCCTCGGTAAGCGCGTCCTCCCAGCCGCAGTCCTCGCAGTAGAACACGGGGATGCGGTGACCCCACCACAGCTGACGGCTGATGCACCAGTCCTTGAGGTTCTCCATCCAGGTGGTGTAGGTCTGCGTCCAGCGCGCGGGATGGAAGGTGACCTTGCCGGAGTTGACAGCGTCGAGCGCCGGCCCCTTGAGCTTGTCGACGGCCACGAACCACTGCTCGGAAAGCCACGGCTCCAGGGCGGAGTCGCAACGGTAGCAGTGCATGACGGAGTGATCGTGCTCCTCGATGTGGTCGAGCAGGTCGTGCTCATCGAACCACTTGATGACGGCCTCGCGGCACTCGTCGCGCGTCATGCCGGTGAACTCGCCGTAGCCCTCGACGACCACCGCATGCTCGTCAAAGATGTTGATCTGCGGCAGGTCGTGGGCCTGACCCATGGCGTAGTCGTTGGGGTCGTGGGCCGGGGTGACCTTAACGAAGCCGGAACCAAAGTTGGCGTCGACATGCCAATCCTCAAAGATGGGGATCTCGCGATTGACGATCGGAAGCATAACGGTCTTACCCACGAAGGCTGCCTTCTCGGGATCCTTCGGGGAGACGGCGACGCCCGTGTCGCCGAGCATGGTCTCGGGGCGCGTGGTGGCGACGACGATGTAGTCCTGGCCGTTGACCGGCTCGGTCAGCGGGTAGCGCAGGTGCCAAAGGTGGCCCTTCTCGTCCTTGTACTCGGCCTCGTCATCCGAGATGGCGGTGGTGCAGTTGGGGCACCAGTTGACGATGCGCTTGCCGCGATAGATCAGGCCGTCGTGGTACCAGTCGCAGAAGACCTTGCGCACGGCCTGGGCGTAGTCCTCGTCCATGGTGAAGCGCTCGTTATCGAAGTCGACGGAGCAGCCCATGCGCTTGATCTGCTCGACGATGATGCCGCCGTACTCGTGGGTCCAGTCCCAGCAGGCGTCGACAAACTTGTCACGGCCGATCTCCAGGCGACTGATGCCCTCGCTCTTGAGTTTCTTGTCGACCTTGGTCTGCGTGGCGATACCGGCGTGGTCGGTGCCGAGCACCCAGCGCGTGGACTTGCCGCGCATGCGGGCCATGCGGATGATGGCGTCCTGGATGGAGTCGTCGGTGGCGTGGCCCATGTGGAGCTTGCCGGTCACGTTGGGAGGCGGAATGGTGACGGTGCAGTCGCCCACGCCCTCGCGGCGCTTGTAGTAGCCGCCGTCGAGCCACTTCTGCAGGATCGCCGGCTCGTTGGTCGACGGATCGTAGTTCTTGGGCATTTCTTCCATATATCTCTCCCTTGCCCACCGGGGAGGAATGTAGGCCCGATTTTCGCTCGGTCAAGTCCTGACTCGCACGAAGACCACATTAAGTGGTCTTCGGCTCGTGCGGAATCTACGAAAATCGGGCCTACATTCCTCCCCTTAGGTATCGATTACTTCAGTCTGAAGGTACTAACTTGACAATCTCACAGAATAGCACAGGCATACCTGCCGAAAAGGGACAGGTTTATTTTGGTAGGTTTTATCAGGGGAAACGACAGTTGCCCATATAAAAACCGACCAAAATAAACCTGTCCCTAAATGGCAGGCCCCGCGGTGGTTGCCGCGGGGCCTGGATTCAAGCTATTTAGCCGTAGATGCGTTGGGGCTGCTCTTCGCCCTTTACGGAGGCTTCGGTCACGACGACCTTGGAAACGCCTTCCTCGCTGGGCAGGTCGAACATCGTCTGCTGCAGCACGTCCTCGCAGATGGAACGCAGGCCGCGGGCGCCGGTCTTGCGGGCGAGCGCCATGCGGGCGATCTCGTGCAGGGCCGCGTCCTCAAACTCAAGGTCGACGTCCTCGAGCTGGAACATCTTGCGGTACTGACGCACCACGGCGTTCTTGGGCTCGGTGAGGATCGACACCAGGTCGTCCTCGTCGAGCGCCTGCGTCTGGGTGACGACGGGCGTACGACCCACGAACTCGGGGATCATGCCAAAGGCGTTGAGGTCCTGCGGGAGCACCTGGCGCAGCAGGTCGTTCTCGTCGACCGAGGTGGGGCCGGCGATCTCGGAGTTAAATCCCACGCCCTTGTTGCCCACGCGGTCGGCGATGATCTTATCCAGGCCAACAAAGGCACCGCCGCAGATGAACAGGATGTTGGTCGTGTCGATCTGCAGCAGCTCCTGCTGGGGATGCTTGCGGCCGCCGGTGGGCGGAACGCTTGCCACCGTGCCCTCAAGGATCTTAAGCAGTGCCTGCTGAACGCCCTCGCCCGAGACATCGCGGGTGATGGAGAGGTTCTCGGCCTTGCGGGCGATCTTGTCGATCTCGTCCACATAAATGATGCCGACCTGCGCGCGCTCAATGTCGCCATCGGCGGCGTTGATGAGCTTGAGCAGGATGTTCTCCACGTCCTCGCCCACATAGCCGGCCTCGGTGAGTGCGGTAGCGTCGGCGATGGCAAACGGCACCTCGAGGATGCGAGCGAGCGTCTGGGCGAGCAGGGTCTTACCGGTACCGGTAGGACCGAGCAGCAAAATGTTGGACTTGGCGAGCTCCACCTCGTCCATATCATCGTCGAACTGCGAGCCCATAACGTCATCAAAGGCGGACACCGCGGCACCGCCCTCGATCACGCGGCGGTAGTGGTTGTACACGGCAACCGACATGGCGCGCTTGGCGTCCTCCTGGCCCATAACATAGGCCGAAAGCTCGTCATAGATCTCGTGCGGCGTCGGCACGTGCGTGATGACCTGACGGTCGTCCTCGAGCTCAAAGCCCTCGGCCTCGGGGTCAACGGCGGGCTGCGACGCAGCCTGGCCATGGTCGTTGAGGAAACCCGGCAGCTTACCGTTGCGGGC
>JAIIWC010000076.1 GCA_022745215.1 Collinsella sp.
TATCCTTTCTGCCGCCACGTCGACCAACCGCGAGGGTATTGCAACCCTGCGCTTTATGGTCGAGATCTCGGACGCGAGTGGTCTGGATCCGCTGCTGGCTTCCATCAGCAGTGTCGATTCGGTCTACGACGCTCGCCGTCTTATGCCCGGCGAAGGCGGAGCTCAGCTCAAGCGCCGTGTGTAGGTGCGAGAGCCTCTCAGCATCATAGATATTGGTTACGTTCGAGGCATCGTTTGGTGCCTCGAACGTATTTTAGAAGGAGGGTATGCGCATGGGCGATATGACTTTGGACCTGACACCCCGAGGTGCGGCTTCGATTGAGGCGCTCGTCAACGGCCCCATTCAGACCAACAGTTACGCCGTGATTTCGAATGACGAGTGCTTAATCGTCGATCCGGCGTGGGAGGGCGAGTGTCTTGTGGAGCATATCCGCACCGCGCATCCTGAGGTGCGCGTACTCGGCTCTGTCTGCACGCACGGTCATGCCGACCATGTTGGCGGGGTTGCCGGGGTTCGAGCTGTCGTTGGCGACAGCGCGCTATATGAGTTGTGCGCTAAGGACGTGACGGTACCTCGCGCAAATATCGAGGAGCAGCGCGCCATGTGGGGTATCGAGACACCCGATCCGGGTGAGCCGACGCGTTTGCTTGCCGAGGGCGATACAATCGAGGTGGGCGACGTCTGCCTGCAGGTGATCGAGACGCCGGGGCATACGCCGGGCGGCATCGTCCTGTTCGCCGCGACCGAGCGGGGGAACATCGCCTTTGTGGGCGACACGCTTTTCCCGGGCAGCCACGGTCGTACCGATCTTTCCGGCGGTGACGAGGCGGCGATTATGCGCTCGCTCTCCAAACTTGCCAAGATGCTTCCGCCCGATACCGTTTGCTTGACGGGCCATGGCGATTCGACCACGATGGCGCGCGAACTTATGCAGAACCCGTTTATGCAGATGTAGGCTCGAAGCCGTCGTCCGAACCACGAAGACCGCTCAATCGTCAAGCTATTTTCCCCAGTGGGTCGATTCTGTGGGGCAAACGGTCAAAATTTGTCCAATCGGATGGTATTCGTGAACAAACGAACGTTTATGCTCGGGTATGTCGTGGTAAAATCTCAGGCGTTATCGGAGCAACCTTACAGGAGGTTTCTTTTATGCTCGTCAACGCAGCAGACATGCTCAAGAAGGCCGAGGCCGGCAAGTACGGTCTCGGTGCCTTCAACACCAACAACCTCGAGTGGACCCTGGCTATTCTCCAGGCCGCCGAGGAGGCCAAGTCTCCGCTGATCCTTCAGTGCACCGCTGGTGCCGCTAAGTGGATGGGCGGTTTCAAGGTCTGCGCCGACATGGTCAAGGCTGCCGTCGAGGCCACGGGCGTTACCGTTCCCGTCGCCCTTCACCTCGATCACGGTTCTTACGAGGACTGCTTCAAGTGCATCGAGGCCGGCTTCACGTCCATCATGTATGACGGCTCTCACGAGGAGACCTTCCAGCTTAACCTCGACCGCACCAAGGAGCTCGTTGAGCTTGCCCACTCCAAGGGCATGTCCATCGAGGCCGAGGTCGGCGGCATCGGCGGCACCGAGGACGGCGTGACCTCCAGCGGCGAGCTCGCTGATCCTGCTGAGTGCAAGCAGATTGCTGACCTGGGCGTCGACTTCCTCGCCTGCGGTATCGGCAACATCCACGGCGTGTACCCTGCCGACTGGGCTGGCCTTTCCTTCGAGCGCCTGGGCGAGATTAAGGCTCAGACCGGCGACCTGCCCCTCGTCCTGCACGGTGGCACCGGCATCCCCGAGGATCAGATCAAGAAGGCCATCTCCCTGGGTATCTCCAAGATCAACGTCAACACCGACCTGCAGCTCGTCTTCGCCAAGGGCGTCCGCGAGTACATCGAGGCTGGCAAGGATCAGCAGGGCAAGGGCTTTGACCCCCGCAAGCTCCTCAAGCCTGGTCGCGACAACATCGTTGCCCGCACCAAGGAGCTCATGGAGGAGTTTGGCTCCGTCAACAAGGCGTAAGTAGCGGTTTAACTTCCCGCCGGAGGCCCCGTTCACCCTACGCTTTTCCCTTGCGCTCACCTGGCTTTGCCAGAAGTCGCGCAATGGGAAAAGCTCCGGGCGAACGGGGCCTCCTTTGTTAACTCGCTATAGGGTTACGAGGCTGAATATAAATTAGCTTCTGGCTTCGCCAGAAGTCGCGCCGAGGAAACAGCTCCGGGGGACGGGGCTTCCTTCGTTTTCCGCCGCAGGGTTACGGGGCTGAGATAATTAAATAGATACCGTTTAGCGGTGTTGGGGGCTCCTTGGTTGGGGCTTTGTTTTTATCTCGGTACAATGGGTTAAGTTTGTCGTTCGGTGTGGGAGTGGTTATGGCTGTTGTTGATGTGTTGCCTTCGGACGGGAAGGTTGTTGTCGAGGGGCCTGTTGGCTGCTCTGTTGATGTTTGTTGTGATGACTTTCGTCATCTCGATATTGGATTGCCGCCCGAGATTCTTCGCCTCAAGGATGTTGGGTATCTGAAGCAGGCTGTTGAAGCTTGTGATCGGCTCTTGGAGCAGAATCCTGAGCCTTCACTGGCTGCTTGTGTTCGTGCTGAGCGGTATCGCATGCTCGAGACGCCGCTTCACTTTTCGGTGTCGCGCGATCAGGCTATCGCAATGATTCGCGAGGAGTGGCCTGAGTTTACCGAGGAGCAGTTTGACAATCTGATCGACCGTAAGCGTATTGACTGGCGCTTTATCGATGGCGAGCTGTTTGTTCTCGATAACTTCCTCGATTCACTTCGCGTGTATCCCAAGGAGGTTCCGGGCTTGCGTCCCGATCCTACGGACGGCATAGCGCTGCGCAACCAGATGCTCAAGGAGATGGAGTCGCAAAACGGGTTGACTCGCGTCATCACGCTTAAGGCGTCCGTATCTGTCCCTGGGGCTTTGGAGGGGGAGACCGTTCGCGCGTGGCTTCCCGTTGCCACCGCCTGCCGTCAGCAGTCTCAAGTTGAGATTCTCGATATGACTCCGGAGGGTGCCGTTGCTCCTGAAGACGTCTCGGCTCGTACTGCCTCGTGGGCATCTTCGACTGAGCGTTCGTTCTCGGTGACCTATCGCTATCGCATCGATGCCGCCTATTGCAATGTCTACGGGGGTGCGCTTCCGTCGCATCCGTGCATGGACACGCCGTTGCCCGAGGACACTTCCGAGGACCGTCCGCACATTGCGTTTACGCCGTACCTGCAGCAGATGACGGCCCGTGTTATTGACGGGCTCGAGGGCCCGCTCGATCGTGCCCGTGCTATCTACGATTACCTGACGCAGCATATCGACTATCGCTATCAGCCGCCATATCTGCTTTTGGGCTCTATTGCCGATGACTGCGCGCATTCGCTCCGCGGCGATTGCGGCGTTATGGCGCTTACGTTTATCACCATGTGTCGCATTGCCGGTGTGCCTGCCCGTTGGCAGAGTGGCCTGTATGTTGCACCGGATTCGGTGGGGCCGCACGATTGGGCAGAGTTCTATACGCCGCAGACCGGTTGGCTCAACGCCGACGTATCGTTTGGCTCCTCGGCGCGCAGGATGGGGGAGGAGTGGCGTCGTCGTCACTACTTTGGCAACCTCGATCCATGGCGCATGGTGGCAAACAATCGGTTCCAGGCCGAGTTTGAGCCGGCTTTCGACGGCATGCGCGAGGACCCCTACGACAATCAGATGGGCGAGGCCTCAGTCGACGGTCGCGGATGCCGTCAGCGTGAGATGCTCCGTACGGTCGAACTCGTCGAAATGCTCGAAGTTCCATTTTCGGACTAATCGATAGCAAGCTGTGATAAACTAACTCACGCATTACGTGCCCGAGTGGCGGAATTGGCAGACGCAGTGGACTCAAAATCCACCGTTGGCAACAACGTGCGAGTTCGAGTCTCGCCTCGGGCACCATACATGCAAGTGAGCGTTCGAGGGGGGTTGCGGCCCCCTTTTTCGTGCCGAACTCGCGTGAGCGCGCGAAGCGTTAAGCAAACAGGCCTGTGGCCTGTTTGTAGCGGAGCATGGCGAGGGCGCCGCGCGCCCGAAGCCCGGGGCTTCGCGAAGCGAAGTCCCTTCGAGTCTCGCCTCGGGCACCATACATGCACCTGCGCTTCAAGGGGGTTGCGGCCCCCTTTTTCGTGTACGTAATGTGATAACGCGCTGTACGTGTTATTATTCGCAAGGCGTTGTTTCCGCAATGCCCTAAAGAGGAACCCGAGGGCTCCCACCTTTTGGCGCCAATGAGCAGCTGACTGGTCATACAAATTAGATTCTCTTCCTCAAATCGAGGATGTCTATGTGTACGACCTGGTTGCTGAGAAGCGCCGGGTTATTTTTTTATGAATGGAGGTAGGGAAAATAGCTAAGTCTGATGACACCCGCATCAACGACGAGATTACTGCATCTTCGTGCCGTTTGATTGGCGTCGATGGCTCTCAGCTCGGCCTGTTCGCCATCCGCGATGCTCAGCGCGTCGCCGACGATCAGGGTCTCGACCTGGTCGAGATCGCTCCCAACGCGGAGCCGCCGGTCTGCAAGGTCATGGACTACGGTAAGTTCAAGTACCAGCAGGCCATGAAGGCCAAGGCTGCTCGTAAGAACCAGTCCAAGGTCGAGGTCAAGGAAATGAAGTTCCGACCCAAGATCGACGTTGGCGACTACGAGACCAAGAAGGGCCACGTTCTGCGTTTCCTCAAGAAGGGCGCGCGCGTTAAGATCACCATCATGTTCCGCGGCCGTGAGATGGCTCACCCGGAGCAGGGCCTTAACGTTCTCGAGCGTCTCGCCGAGGATCTCAAGCCTTACGCTACGGTCGAGTCCAAGCCTAAGATGGAAGGCCGTAACATGCTTATGCTGCTCGCCCCGATTAAGGGCGCCTTCGATGAGGATAAAGCGGCAAGCGATACCAAGTAACTAGTGTTCTGTAACCGATTAAGGAGTATTTCATGCCTAAGATGAAGTCCCACAGCGGCACCAAGAAGCGTTTCCGCAAGACTGGTACCGGCAAGCTTATGCGCGCCAAGGCTTTCAAGAGCCACATCCTGAGCAAGAAGTCCACCAAGCGTAAGCGTGGCTTCCGTCAGGAGACCGAGATCGCCGCTGCCGACCGCAAGGTCATCAAGTCGCGTCTCGCCTAAGTTCGCGTTCCCGTTTTTCGTTTTACCGTCTAGGAGTTGATAGAACATGGCACGTATTAAGCGCGCTGTTGCCGCCAAGAAGAAGCGCCGTACCGTTATGCACCGTGCGAAGGGTTACTACGGTGCCGCTTCGCGTACTTACAAGCATGCTAAAGAGCAGGTCCAGCACTCCCTGCAGTATCAGTATCGTGATCGCCGCAACAAGAAGCGCGAGATCCGTTCTCTCTGGATCACTCGTATCAACGCTGCTGCTCGCCTGAACGACATCTCTTACTCTCAGTTCATGCACGGCCTGAAGGTTGCCGGCATCGAGCTCGACCGCAAGGTCCTGGCCCAGATGGCTTACGAGGACATCGAGTCCTTCAACGAGCTGGCTACCATCGCCAAGAAGGCTCTCGAGGCCTAATAGATTCTCTTGAATCGCTAGGGGAGTGTCGCGTTGTGCGCGGCGCTCCCTCTTTTTATCTGAGGCGCGGTTTACATTGCTAAAAGCGCGGGTAGATAAACACTTACAGGTGACCGATCTCTATATATTCCTGAACCAAAGGGTCATCATCTGATACGTGCGGAAGATCCGCACCAGTCTTTCTATTACCTATAGAAAGCAATATGTTGTGTAGGACTTGTGAAGAGTGGAATTGACGTCCCACAGGGCTTCGCGGTCTGGCAATATATCTCCTTGCCGCGCGGCCCGGTCGGACCGGATCAGCCGCGGGGCGTGCACCTTGAGAACCGGATACTGCGAGGATGGACACTTACTTCAGTGTCGCATCCGGGCAGACATCGAACCATTTGAAATGGTCTAACTTGGATT
>JAIIWC010000077.1 GCA_022745215.1 Collinsella sp.
CACGGTATCGATACCGTGGTCGCGCAGCGGCTCAACCGTGGCACCCACCAGCGCACGCACGGCAGGCGTATCGAAGATGTCCTCGTTCTCAAGCCACTGTTCCTGCAGATGTGCACCCGAGGCGAGCTCGTGTTCGACAACCTCGACAAAGCTCGAGGCAGGACAGCCGTATACATCGACGCCGGCATCCAGGTCCTGAATGGCGCGCGTGTAGGCGCCCGAGCGAATGGTGAGGTTGGTGGCGAGCACGCCCACCCGGCGCGTGCGGGTGCTGTTGATTGCCGCGCGTGCGCCCGGCGCGATCACACCGATCACGGGAACGTCGAGCACCTGCTGGGCCAGACGCAAGGCCGCAGCGGTCGCCGTGTTGCAGGCAATGACCATAATCTTGACGTCGTGCTTCGAAAGCCAACGACCCGCCTGCAACGCAAACGAGCGCACCTCATCCTCGGTGCGGGTGCCGTAGGGGCAGCGTTTGGTGTCACCGAAGTAGTAGACGGACTCGTGCGGCAGCGCCGTCGCGATGGCGCGCGCAACCGTCAGACCGCCCAAACCAGAATCGAACACGCCAATCGGGCGCGTGTCGCCTGTCGGATTCTCGATATCGGACATTACCTCACCAGTCTCTCTCGAAAAGACATGTCCAAGTGCGGCGGCGCGCTACGAACGCGCCGCGACCAGCAGCTCTGCCGTCGCCGCCCAACCGTCGACAATTTTGCCGCGCGTAACGAAAGCGTTCTCGCAAGCAGCCAGGAACTCGGGCGCGCCGGCGCTCGTCAGGCCATTCTCGACCAGGCAGAACGTGCCCACGTGATCGGCCATGTAGAAGTCGGACTCGGAATCGCCGAGCGCGAGCGTCTCCTCGCGCTCGATCCCCAGGTGCTCGCAGAAGCGCGCAATGGCAACGCCTTTGTTGAGGCCCGCGGGGTTGATGTTGAATGCGCGACCGTCCTCGACGCGATCGAGCTCAAGCGTCGTCGGCTTGGACAGGTGAGTCAGATGGCCGTTGCAAGCCCAGATCAGACCGCAGCCGGCCTCGTCCAGGATGGCCTGGACCTCATCGTCGGGCACATCGCCGCGCATGCCGACAGTGACCTCGCGGTACTTGTAGCCGGTCGACATGTCGTTGTGATACTCGATCTTGTGCGGCCAGCGGGCAAGGATCTTCTCGCACACGCCGGTCTGCTCAATCACCTGGTGCGGAGTAAGGCCACAGGCGGGGTCGTAAGGCATGTCACCGGTCAGATACTCCCAATCGTTGGCTTTGAGGTCGTACATAACCAGGCCGCCCATCTCACCAATGTAGGAGTTGAGGCCGAGCACGCGCGCGTCCTCGTGGATCATGGTACGGTTGCGGCCCGAGGTGGGAACCACCTGGATGCCGGCGCGAGCGAGCGCCACGACGGCCTCGACGAGTTTGGTCGAGGGGTTGCCGTCGTTGTCGCGCAGCACGCACGAGCCGGGCGCGAGCATGGTGGCGTCCAGGTCGGTAAAGACGTACTTGACCTTGGCAAGACGCTCGCGCATCTCGCCCGAAAGCTCGGCGACGGTCGGCAGGGTATTGTGGGACATGGTTACTCCGTTTACGTAGAAGGGTTTGGACTTGGACGGCATGTTTTGATTGAGGGAACACGCTTATGGCGACAGCGCACTCAGGGCGCCGTCGCCATCATGGTTCATTAGTCAAACTGGGTAACATCGATCAGGCGATTGGCCAGCGAAAGGTCGCTCTCGATGGGTACGAACTCGTCGCCCACGTGCATGAGCTCCTCGTCACCCTTTGCCAGCAGCAAGACAATGGTGGGAGCATCGGGGTTGACGTACTCCTCGCGCGCCGCCTTGAACGCCGCATGCACAGCGGCTTCGCGGTCGAGGATGATCTTGTTCGGCGTATCGTCGGGAACATGCTCGGCAAGCTCGCGACAGACCTTCATCGGGTCCTCGTGAGCCGGGTCCTCGTTGGCAAAGATCATCAGGTCGGAATACGGTGCGGCCTCGCGCGGAAGCTGCTCGCGGCGCTCCTGCGCCTTGCCGCCGGCAGCGCCAAACAGCGCAATGACGGGGCTGGCGGGAAACGCGCGCTTCACCGACGAGAAAAGCGAACGGAACGAAAGCTGGTTGTGCGCATAGTCGACGACGCAGATCACGCGGCCGTCCTTCGACTCCACGACCTCCATACGGCCCGGCACACGAAGCTTGGAGAGGCCCTTCTTGATGGCATCGATACCGATGCCGATCTCGTGCGCAGCGGCGATAGCGACCAGCGCGTTCTCCACGTTAAAGTCTCCCGCGATACCCAGCAGGATCTTCTCCCCCGCCTCGGACTCGTCGGCACACAGACCATGCAAGTTGAACTCGATGCTAAAGCCGACCATGCGCACATCGCTCGCCCACAGGCTTGCCTCGGGATGCTCGACGCCAACGGTCACCAAGCGCTCGGCCGTCGACGCTGCCTCCAGCACACGGTCAACCTCTTCGGTGCCCAGATTCACCACGGCGGTCTTTGCCTGGTCAAAGATCCTGAGTTTGCTCTCAAAATAATCCTCAAACGTGGGGTGTTCGATCGGCGAGATGTGGTCACGGCCGATGTTGAGGAAGCACGCCACGTCAAACGGCAGATTCTCGACGCGTTGGTACTTGAGCGCCTGGCTCGAGACCTCCATGACCATGGACTGGCGACCGGACGTGCGGCAGTTGGCGATATGGCGCCAGACCTCGGGGGCCTCGGGAGTAGTATTGGTGCTCTCGTAGCACTCGATGCCATCGTCGGTACTCACCGAGCCGATCATGCCGCAGGACTCGCCCGCCGCCTTGATGATGGACTGGAGCATAAAAGCGGCCGTGGTCTTACCCTTGGTGCCGGTGATGCCCACGATCTTGACGTCGTGGTCGGGACGGTCGTAGACCTCCGGCGGCAACAGGGCCATGGCCGTGCGAACACTATCAACAACCAGCATCGCAGCACCGCTCTCCTTCCCCAGCGGCTCCAGAGACTCGACCAGCGACTCTTCGCACACAAATGCGACGGCGCCCGCATCGAGCGCCATGCTCAAAAACGCGGGCTTAAAGGCAGCGCCTTTGCAAAAGAACACGTCACCTGCCGAGACCGCGCGCGAATCAAACGAGCAGCCGGTCACGGCACGCTCGTCAACCTGCTCTGATGCGCGCAGCTCGCCGCACACATCGAGAAGCTTGGCAAGCGTATCGACCGTGGTCACGGTCGCGGAATCCGAATGGTGCATCTTTCACCTTTCTCAGCCATTTGGCAGGAACGGTTTTTATAGTAACTGAAACGCACCCACGCAAAAACGGCTCCCGGAGGAGCCGTTACGCGCAGGCGTTCGTAAGCCGAGGCTAGGCAGCCTGAACAGCGGGCTGGTCCTCGTCGATAAAGAAGCGCTTGTACCACACCAGGAACACGAGCGGCGTATAGATCTTGCGCTGGAAATCGCCCTTGCCCGCAAAGTGCAGATCGAGCAGGTGCATGAGCTCGTCGGTATCGAAGAACTCGCTTGCCCACGGCGCGGTGAAGTACTCCTTGACATAGTCGTACCACTTTTGCTCGCGCAGCCAGTAGACAATCGGCACCGGGAAGCCCACCTTGGGACGGGTGGCCCACTCATCGGGCAGCGACTTGTTGGCAGCGTGGCGGAGTACCTGTTTGTTGCCGTTCTCGTTGATGCGGTAGCGGTCGGGAATGTGCTCGGCGAACTCCATGACCTTGCGGTCCAGGAAGGGCACGCGCAGCTCCAGCGAGTGCGCCATGCACATCTTGTCGGCCTTGAGCAGGATATCGCCCGGGAGCCACATGTTCATGTCCAGGTACTGCTTCTTGACCAGCTCGGGCTGACCCTTCACGCGCGCATAGATGGGCGCCGCGAGTTCGAAGGCGCCGTCGCCGGCGTTGTACTCGGGCTTGAGCACGCCGTCGACCTCACGCTCCGGCCATACCAGAGCCTGTCCCAAAAACGACTTCTCGGGGATCTCGGCACCCTTGACCAGGAAGTTGTGGCCCTTGAAGTACGGCATGTGCAGTGCCAGGTTACCGAGCGCACGGCGAATGGGCAGCGGCACCATCTTTTTGTACTTGCGCACCGGAACCGTGTCTTCGTAGTAGGCATAACCGCCAAAGAGCTCGTCGGCGCCTTCGCCCGAAAGCACGACGGTGACGTCCTTGCGGGCCATCTCAGCCAGGAACCACAGCGGCACGGACGACAGGTTGGACTGCGGCTCGTCCATGTGATACTGAATGTCCTCGAGCGCGCCAAAGAACTCGTCGGCGGTAATCATCTTGCGGACGTTCTCGACGCCGAGCTTGTCAGAGAGCTCCTTGGCGTAGTTGGTCTCGTTGAAGTTCTTGTAATCGAAACCCACCGAGAAGGTCTTGTCGGGCATGAGGCAGGCGGCGATGTAGCTGGAGTCGACGCCACCGGAGAGGAACGAAGCAACCTTGACGTCGGCGATGCGATGGGCCTCGACGCTCTCGTGCACGACCTCATCCAGCTCGTCGACGTACTCCTCGAACGGCTTCTCGACGGCAGAGTAATCGCAATCCCAGTAGCGCTCGATGTTCATCTTGCCGGTCGGGATATCGACGGTAAAGTAGTGCGCCGGCGGCAGCTTGTAGACACCCTCGAAGAAGGTCTCCTCGGTTGCCGAATACTGCAGCGTCATGTACGGACGCAGGGCCTTTTTGTTGACCGCCTTGTGGAAGTGCGGGTAGTCGAGGAAGCTCTTGATCTCGGAACCGAAGAGCACACCCGGAGCGCCGTCGCCCGCATCGGCCATGGGATAGTAGTAAAGCGGCTTGATGCCAAAGATGTCGCGGGCGCCAAAAAGCTTGTTCTTCTTTTTGTCCCAGATGACGAAGGCGTACATACCGCGCAAGCGATCGAGTACGGCCTCGCCCCACTCCTCGTAGCCGTGCAGGAGGCTCTCGGTGTCGGCGCCGCAGTGGAACTTGTAGCCCTTGGCCTCGAGCTCGGAACGGAGCTCTTGGAAGTTGTAGATCTCGCCGTTGAAGACAATGACGACGCTACCGTCCTCATTTGCCATGGGCTGGGCGCCAGCCTCGGTCAGGTCGAGGATCGACAGGCGGCGGAAGCCGAGGGCAACGCGGCCGTCGATAAACTGACCGCCCATGTCGGGACCGCGATGGACGATGCGGTCCATCATCTTGGTGAGCACCTCGGATTGGTTATCCGTCCCACCGACAAAACCGACAAAACCGCACATATACTATCCCCTCTGCTGTTGCTGGGCATCAAATCGAATCAGTAGCTTTTGAGTATACCCGAGGGCGTAAAGAGGGGCGGAATGTTCAGGCAATCTCAACTGAATCAGCTCCGCGCCGACACGCGCCGGTTACCTTTAATGGATATGAGGTGAACAACCCGATTGTTTTGCTATACTCTCTCCGCACGGGCGATTGGCGCAACGGTTAGCGCAGGTGCTTTACACGCACAAGGCTGGGGGTTCGAATCCCTCATCGCCCACCACTGATTTGGAAACGGTCCTCGAAAGGGGACCGTTTTTTTGTTTGGGCCTATTTCATGGGATTCGAACCCGGAAGGGTGCGGAGCTGAGGAAACGCGAAGCGTTTTCCAGCGCAGCACGCGAGGGCCGTAGGCCCGAAGCGAGAGCGGGCGGCGTCAACCGCACGCGACATCCCTCATCGCCCACCACTGATTTGATAGGCTCCCAGCTATGGGGCCTTTCATTTTTGGGCCCATCGCAGAGGGATTCGAACCCGCCAGCACGTCCGTCACAAAGGCCGTGGCCAAAAAATGGCAAAAATGAGTACTGTTACCAATTTTGTAGCAGCGATTTTTGGGTTTCGCTGGATAAATCTAGCTCTGAATCGGTCGCGCGCGCAGACGTGGTGTAAGAGCGTCCTGAGGTCCGTCGCTGCAAGTCCCGATGTTACTCCTTCTTGAGACCGCGCTTCTCGACTATCTC
>JAIIWC010000078.1 GCA_022745215.1 Collinsella sp.
AACTGGTTAGACAGTAAGACATGCGACTTGTATATTCCCAGACTTTGCGTGCATAAACCAGTCGAAAACGCCGAGCGCCCTTGCATCATCGGCTAACGGTGGGGAGACGCCACTTTATTAAGATAAAGCAGGTTAGACGGGCCGCTCCGAAGGGACGTTTGACCCTTCAACCAACCTCAACGCTTGATCAACGTTTATGTATACGCCATTGGTATGTTTAATGAGATCTACCTTGAACGAAGGGGCCTTTTCAACAGAAAAAGGGCGCTCCTTTGGAACGCCCTCGTGGACACAAGGTTTTGTTACGCTCTACAGCGCGCCAGAGCCGGCTTGCATCATACCGCCGGGGCCCGAGGTCACGCCGCCGCTCACGGGCGCGGCGTTGCCGGTGTGCGGTGCCGCCGGGGCGGTATCGCCACCGAGCGTGCCCGCCGGACGCGGTGCCGGAATCTCGCCCGTGCCGTGACTAAAGACAAACTTGCCATCGGCCACATCGCACAGGACGGTATCGCCCTCGCCCCACTCGCCGGCCAGAAGCTCCTCGGACAGCGGGTCCTCGATGAGCTTCTGGATGGCACGGCGCAGCGGACGCGCGCCGTTGGTGAGGTCGGTGCCCTCGGCCACGATCTTGTCATAGGCCGCATCGGTGAGCTTGATGTTCATGCCGTTGGCAATCAGGCGCTGGCGCAGGTCGTCCACCAGCAGGTGAGCGATCTTGGTCAGGTTCTCACCCGAAAGCTTCTGGAACACCACGATATCATCGATACGGTTGAGCAGCTCGGGGCGGAACAGGCGCTTGAGCTCGCCCATCGCACGGCCCTTAATCTCGCTCGAGGTAAGGCCCTGCTCGCCGGTGGTGCCAAAGCCAACGCTTGCATCCTGCGCAATCTCGCGGGCGCCCACGTTGGATGTCATGATGATCACGGTGTTGCGGAAGTCGACCGTCTTGCCCTGACTATCGGTCAGACGACCCTCCTCCAGCACCTGCAGCAGAATGTTGAAGATATCGGGGTGCGCCTTCTCGATCTCGTCGAACAGCACGACCGAGTACGGGTGGCGACGAACGGCCTTGGTGAGCTGGCCGCCCTCGTCGTGACCGACGTAACCCGGAGGGCTACCGATGAGCTTGGAGACCTCGAACTCGCTGCCGAACTCGGACATGTCGAAGCTGATGAGCGCGTCCTTGCTGCCAAAGAGGTACTCGGCAAGCGTCTTGGCGAGCTCGGTCTTGCCCGTGCCGGTGGGGCCCAGGAAGATAAAGCTGCCGCCGGGGCGACGCGGATCCTTGAGCGGCGAGCGGCTGCGGCGCACGGCCTTGGCAACGGCCTCGACGGCCTCATCCTGACCGATGATGCGCGTCTTGAGCACGCTTTCAGCCTGCAGCAGGCGACGGCTCTCGCTCTCGGTAAGCGAGGACACCGGCACGCCCGAGGTCACGGACACGATATCGGCGATCTGGGAGACATCGATGGTGAGCGGGCTGGCGTCGAGCTCGGCCGTCCAGGCAGCCTTGGCCTCGGCGAGTTCAATCTCGGCAGCCTTCTGCTGCTCGGTGATCTCGGCGGCCTTGTTCATGTCGTCGCTCTCGGTGGCCTCCTGCGCGGCGGCCTTGAGCTCCTCGATGCGATGCTCGGCCTCTCGCACCGGCTCGGGTGCACGATTCGCGGCGATGCGAGCGCGGGCACCGGCCTCGTCAATGAGGTCGATGGCCTTATCGGGCAGGAAGCGATCCTGGATATATCGGTTGGAAAGGTTCGCGGCGGCCTCGATAGCACCCTGCGTATAGCGCACATGGTGGTGCTCCTCGTAGCGTGGCTTGAGCGCGGTCAGGATCTTGACCGTGTCCTCGACGCTCGGCTCCTCGACATCGATGGTCTGGAAACGACGCTCGAAGGCCGGGTCCTTGGTAAGGTACTTGCGGAATTCCTCGGCCGTGGTGGCGCCGATAATCTGGAAGGCACCACGCGCGAGCACGGGCTTGAGCATGGAGCTCGCGTCGATGGAGCCCTCGGCAGAACCGGCACCGATGATGGTGTGCATCTCGTCGATAAACAGGATGACGTCGTCGGCTTCGGTTGCCTCCTGGATTACGTTCTTGAGGCGCTCCTCAAACTCACCGCGATACTTGGCGCCCGCCACGAGACCCGGCAAATCGAGCGTCCAGATGTTCTGGTTCATAAGGTTCTCGGGCACGTTGCCGGCTGCAATCTGCTGAGCCAGGCCCTCGACGATAGCCGTTTTGCCCACGCCGGGGTCGCCTAGGATAAGCGGATTGTTCTTGGTGCGGCGCGAAAGGATCTCCATCATGCGCTGGACTTCCTTTTCGCGACCAATCACGGGGTCGAGCTCACCGTCGCGCGCTTTCTGCGTAAGGTTGGTGGCGAACTGCTTAAGCGTATCGGCGCCACTCCCCTTTTGCTGAGAGGCATCCGAGCCGCTAAAGAACGGCAGGCCCGCACCGGGACGCCCAGCACCGGCGCCGGCAAGCGGACGCTTCTTATCCTGGTCCTTGGCGGTGAGTTTCTCGATAGCCTTTTTGATGGAGGCGGACGACACGCCCAGGCGCATGAGGATGTCCATGGCCATGCCGTTGCCCTCTTCGACGATGCCGATCAGCAAGTGCTCGGTCGACACGTAGGTCTGGTTGTTCTCACGCGCCACGCGGAATGAACGCTCCATCACGCTAATGACGAGCGGCGTAAAGGCGAGCTTGGCAGCCTCGGTCTCCTCACTGGGCTCGGGAACCGTGGTCTGGACCTCTTTGAGAGTATCCATGATGTCATCGTAGGAGATGTCGAGCGAACGCAGTGCCTCGGCGGCAATGCCCTCGTCCTCCTTAGCGAGTGCGAGCAGCAGGTGCTCGGTACCCACCTTATTTGAGTGAAGATCGAGCGCTTCTTGCTTGGCCATGGACATGACCTTGCGCGCGCGATCGGTAAAACGGTCTAACATGCTAGTTCCTCTTAGACGAGCTAGTTTTTTCAAACGCAAAGCGCCGCCCCGCGGCAGCGCTTTGGTCTCTTTACCCATATGGAGTATATGTTAACCGTTGGGACCTTTCCCGCCCGTAGCCGCGCGACAACGTCTACAAAAAAGGAATTGCTCGGGTCCGTTTGGCGGTTTGGTTTTGAGCTGCTGTCTAGCAGGCGGGCTCGGCGTCCATGCTCTCGGCAACGTCATTGACGGCATCGGCAACGGGAGCGCCCGGCATGCGCACGAGCTCCATGTGCGGCTCGGCAAAGACTGTGCCCATGGGGAAGGCGCGGCGGAAGACAAAGCGAGCAACCGGACCGGCCACCAGCAGGTTCCAGGGCAGGGCCATGATAAAGTTGCGCGGAATGTTAACGAGCCACATCATCGGCAGCAGCTGCAGGTTGGCGAGCGGGCCGCCGGGCATGTGGAATAGGCCCTCGCACGCACCGTAGAGCGACATGATGATGACCATAGGAACGACCATGCAGGAGCTGACGGCGAGCGTCATGGCAAGCGGCGAGCTCTTGCCCGGCGTGACCAGGAATTTAAAGGCGAAACCCTTGGCAAGGGGGCTGGCAACAAACCAGTCGCAGCACATGGCAAAAACGTAGGCAACGGGGAAGCCGAGCCACGCGGCGGCAACAACCTCGCCGTTGATGGCCCCATGCTGCAGGGCAACGTTGTAGATGCTCATCCAAAGCACCATGCAAAAGCACATGATAAAGGTGAACAGCAGGCTCTCTCGTTTGTTGATAGGCATAAAGGGCAAAATCCTTTCTGTGTTACGCCGCGGCACCACGCAACAAAAACGGGCGGGCAAGATGGAGCTGTTGGGACTTCATCTCGCCCGCCCGTGATACGTGCGTCTGCGACTACTTATGTGGTGGAACCAGCCTAGCACGAAAACCCCGCGCTTCGTAAGCGTTGAGTTTATGGAGATGCAGGGCACCAATAATCCCCCGACCCCATAAGTTGCGGTGGAATACGGACTGTTTTGACCCTTTAAGCAGCAATTCAGTCCCTATTTCACCGCAACTCATTTGGTGCAAAGTAACCTGTTCCCCTTGCACCAATTAGCTGGTGTGGCGCCAGCGAGGGTCGGTGAGCGTACGCGCCACACCCAGGCCAACGGGCAAAAACGCCACGATGAGCACTGCACGCACAAACCAGCCGAGCATATTGACCGTGTCGAAGGTGCACATGTAATACATCGAGCGATAGAGATACAGACCGGGCACCATAATGACAATCGAAGGCACCGTGAGCGCGATACGCGGGTAGGTGAGCCTGATTTCGGCTAAGCTCGCGAGCAGCCCCGATACCAGCGCACCGATAAACGCTGCCGCCTCGGGAGGCATACCCGCACTCAAGCCCAAGAAGGGAAACAGCGTCGGCGCATCGACGAGCGTAAGGCGCAAGGTATTAGACACGGCGCCGATGAGCCCTGCCGCCGCGGCCATCTTTATCGGACTGTTGAACATAACCGAGAAGCCAAATACTCCAATAAAGCTCATCACCACACGCAAGAGTGTAAGAGCCAATGGTGAGAGCCCGAGCGGGGCAAAGTCGTCCGGCGCCAGCCCCACACACTCGGCAACCATCCAGCCTACGAGAGTCGCCATCACAATAATTGACACAGCATACGAAAGACGCTCGATGCCGCTTCGCATATCGAGCTTTGCGATGTCGAGGCCTGCCGTAATGAGGGGAAAGCCGGGAATCACAAAGAGCATGGCGCCGATATAGCCTTCTTGGTGCGACATTGCCCCCGGTATGACCTGGCCAAGGCCGAGCAATGCCAGCAGATACGAGACGCAAGCGAGCGCAACGCCGATCGTCAGCGCACTAAACTGGCCAAGACCCTGCTTGAGAATATGGGAACGAGCAAAGTTACCGACACCAGCGCCCACAAATGCACAGGCCATCTCGATAGGGCCGCCGCCGAGCAAAAAGACAAAGGCGCCACAAGCACAGGCCGCCGCAAGGCCCTGTTGCCAGGGAGTGTAATCGGGCTTCGAGCTCTCAACGGTCTTGAGCATCTCATGGTACTCATGCACGGTAAACCGGCGCCCATACGTCTCGATTTCCTTTAAGAAGCTCTCCATCATCCATATGCGATGAGTATTGACCCCCGTTGCGGGTAGGCTGACGACCTCGTTAAAGCAGTGGCCATCTTCGATGCAGGTGCACTCAAACGACAGGAGACTCAGGTCGACGTGAATCGTGACGCCGAGTACGGCAGCAACACGATTCATGGTATCGCGCACGCGCCAGGCACCTGTTCCGCTTGCCAGCATAAGCATGCCGGTGCGACAGATGATGGATGATTTATCGGTGAGCGGCGCATCGACGGCAAGCTCATCGCCTGAAGTCACGATCTGGCGCCAGTCAGTTTTCATATGAAGCGCGCCGGCACGGACACCGTGGTGCATGGGAGCTCTCGAAAGCAGCGAGTCAAGGCGCGGAGGCTGTGGGGGCTCCACTGATTCACCCTCAACCTCATCAGCCTCTTCATCGACCAGATCAAAGGAATCAAGCGGCGCTGGCTCGCGACGGTCGATCAGCTCCTCGTCCTCATCATCAAAGTAGTTGAACTGATCGAGCATGTCCTCTTCGATTGAACGCTCGCTCGCATCGTCCATATAGACGCTCCCTTCCTACCGACCAACCCCCATCCTAGGCAGCAACGGCTAAAGGAAACATAAAAGAGACGGCTGTCATGCGAGCCATGTGCTCAATAGCCGTTGGGCAATCGTTTAAGAACGTCCCCAATGACTACCGAACGGCGGAACCAATTAGTACTTTTGAGGTGAGATGACACCATAGGTTGAGCATAAGTCAGCGAGCGGGCCGCATTTGAGACAAGGTGACGTGAAACGAAAGGGCGCTGACCTTCTGGTCGCGCCCTTGAAGTTGAACGTCAGATTGTCCAAATGCG
>JAIIWC010000079.1 GCA_022745215.1 Collinsella sp.
TGAAGCCCTCCGTGTCGTGCGGGCCGTCGAACAAGCGCGCCTCGACGCTCGCCAGCGCCTCTCCCTCGCGCACGGTCGACGAATCTGCACGCTCGCCCAAAATGAGCTTGAGCGCCGAGAGCAGCGCGGTCTTGCCGGCACCGGTCTCGCCAGTCAAAACCGTTAGGCCCGCACTCGGCACCAGCGTCGCCTCGCGAATGAGTGCAATGTTGGAAACCTGCAGCTCATCGATCATGACGCACTCCGTAGAACACGCGGCTCACGGAGTTATAGAAGCTCTCGGGACCGTAATCGAGCAGCAGCACATCGCCGGGGCCTCGGCGCACGGCCACGCTCTCGACCGTGCCGTCGCAGGTAATAAACTGTCCATCGATAGCGATCGCCGGAACACTCGGACGGTCATCAGACATAAAGATCTCGACGACATCACTCGGCGAGGTCAAAAAAGCGCGAGCCTGAATGGTATGCGGGGCGATGGGCACACAGACCATACCCGTGTAATCGGGGCTGACAATGGGACCGCCGGCGGAAAGCGCATAGCCGGTGGAGCCGGTCGCCGTCGAAACGACGACACCGTCGCCGCGCAGGCGATCGATATGATGGCCGGACACCGTGATGTCAAACTCAACCATATCGGACAGGGGGCCGCGCGTAAGTGCCATATCGTTGAGGGCAAACGTGCGCACGACATCCTTCGTGCCATCGTCGCGCACGGACACGATATCCGCGGCGATGGTGGCGCGGCGGCTCACGTGCAGCTCACCGGACAGAGCATCGCTCACGACCTGCAGAATGTCGCGCTCCTCGGGGCTCGCAGCAGTTAAAAAGCCCAGGTGACCATAGGAAAGACCAAGGATAGGAATCTCGCGATGGTTGAGGATGCGGGCAGCGCGCAGCAACGTACCGTCGCCGCCGAGCGTAATGACCAGATCTGAGCCATCAATATCAGGCGTGCTTTGAATCTTCGATCGCTGGTCGGCAGCCCATGCGACCTCGTAGCCCTGGCGCGAAAGCCAAAGCTCGAGCATCAGGCCGCTCTCGACCGCCTCTTGCTTGTAGTAATTGGGAACCAGAAAGACCTTCATAGCGTTGCAGCTTTCTCGCTCAAAGCCGATACCTGGGATTGCAGCTCATCGTCGGTGCGTTCACCAGGGGCAAACCTTGTGCCGTACAGGAAAAACTCAACGTTGCCCTTAGCGCCATGGATGGGCGACACGCACACGTCAAGCGGGAACAGGCCCTTGGCGGCAAAAAGCTCAATCGCCGCCACGAGCGTATCGCGGCGGACGGCGGGGTCGGTCACGATACCGCGCTCGCCCACCAGCGCAGCCGGCGCCTCAAACTGGGGCTTTACGAGCGTGCAGAACGAACCCGAAGGCTTCAGGCACGCCAGCACGGCGTCGATGATATTCGCGATGCCGGTAAACGAGACATCACATACAGCCAGGTCGATGGCACCGGCATAGCCAAGCTCAGGCAGCTGCGTCACGTTTGTGCGCTCATGCAGCGTCACGCGATCATCCTGACGCAACGACCAATCAAACTGGGCACGACCCACGTCCACCGAGACAACGGTCGCAGCTCCGCGCTTGAGCAGGCAATCGGTAAAGCCGCCGGTAGAGCAGCCCACATCCAGACAGCTAAGGCCCGTCGGATTGATGCCAAACGCATCAAGCGCGCCTTCGAGCTTAAGACCGCCGCGGCCAACATAGGGAATGCGCCCCTTCACGTGCAGTGGCAGACCCGGAATCACCTTAAGGCCCGGCGAAGTCAAGCGCTCGCCGCCACTCGAGACCAATCCGGCCATAAGAGTGCGAAGGGCATCCGCGCGATCGGCGCAGATGCCCTGTGAAATCAGTTCGTCATCAAGACGCACGCGTTTCATGAATGCCATCAACCATTCGTATCCGGAGATGCGGCCTAGCTATCCTGGGATTCGTTTGCCGCATCCTCATCGTATTCCTGCTCGAGCTTATCGGCCTCACGCGGCGTCAGCTCAAACTTGTCGACCATATCGACCGCGCGGGAGCCCAGCTCAATCGCCTCGTCAAACAAATCGAGCGAACGCTCCAGGGACGTATCCTTGGAGCGAACGGTAGCGATAATCTGGTCCAGGCGATCCGAGATCTCATCGAAGTTGCGGACGGAACCCTCTGGCATGGCTACTCCTCGACGGAGACGGCCTCGACGGCCTCAGCAGCGTCCGCATCATCGGCAAGCACACCGGCGGCAGCCTGAGCGGCAGCGACCTTGGCGGCCGCCTCGGCAGCCTGCGCTTCTTCACGAGCGCGATCCTCGGCCAGCAGCTCTTGGTACAGGTCCTCGCCCGGCAGCTCCTCGCTGCGAGCGATCTTACCCAGCACGCCGTTGACAAACGATGCGGACTGGTCGGTACCATAAGCCTTGGCAATCTCGACGGCCTCGTTGATCACGATAGCGTCCGAGACCTCTTCGTCGGTGAGGAAGCGCATCTCGTAGACGGCAATACGCAGCAGGTTACGGTCGGCACCGGGCATGCGCATAAGATCCCAGTTCTTGGCGACGGCGCGAAGGGCACAGTCGATGCGATCGATATGCTCGTAGGCACCGCGACAAAGCTCCAGCGCATAGGGGTCGAGGGGACCCTTCGAGATCAGGAAATCGCCCTCGAGGACGCGCTCGAGCGGGCTGTCCGTGGCCTCGGCCTGGAACAGCAGCTGCAGCGCCTGACTGCGGGCAAGCGTGCGCCCGCGATAAACCTTAAGGCTCAAAGGTTACTCCTTGGGGAAAACGAGACCGTCGATGCAAACGTCAACGCGCTCGACCTCGACGCCCACCTGGGCATCAATGGCGGCGACCACGGCGGCGCGAACGGCCTCGGCGAGTTTCTTGAACGGATAGCCAAAGAACACCACGACACGCACGGTGAGTGCGAGCTTGTCACCGACGACCTCGGCCTCGACCGCCGGCTCGGAAGCCGGGGCCTTGGACGAGAGCATCATGGAGACAAGGTTGGTGGCAAGGTCCTTGACGCCAACGGAGGCGATGCCCTCGACATCCGACACGGCGCGCGAGACGATGGCGGTCAGAACATCGGGCGAAATGCCGATGCCGTCAATCTTGATTTCCTGGGGCATGAGTCCTCCTAGAAGAGTTGGTTGCTAGACGCGGGAGACGAACTTGCCGTCGCGGGTGTCAACCTTGATGACCTCGCCCTCGTTGAGGTACATGGGGACCTGGATGACAGCGCCGGTGTCGATCGTGGCCGGCTTGGTGGAACCCTGGACGGTGTCGCCCTTAAAGCCCGGGTCGGTCTGGACGATGGTGGTCTCGATGAACATCGGCGGGGTCACGCCCATGAGCTCATCGTCGGCGAAGAGCAGCTGGCAGATGTCGTTCTCGCGCAGCCACTTGGAGTTCTCGCCCACCATGTCCTCGGGAACGGGAACCTGCTCATAGGACTCGTTGTCCATGAAGATGTAGTCGGTGCCATCGTTGTAGAGGTACTGGAACTCACGGGTGGTGAGCATGACGCTCTCGAACTTGGTGCCGGCGTTGCAGGTGTTCTCGACGACGCGGCCGCTCTTGATGTCGCGGGTCTTGTAGCGCACAAACGCGCCGCCCTTGCCCGGCTTGACATGCTGGAACTCGACGATGGTGTAGACCTTGTCCTTAATGCGGAGACCGAGGCCGTTCTTGAAGTCGGCGGTAGAAATGGTAGGCATAGTGACCTTTCTTGTTATGGGCAGAACGCACAAGCGTCCAAATTACATACGACCGAAATTATACACTTGCAGACGGCGCCTGCAGCGAGCGCATAAAAAGAGAACGCGGGGCATCCGAAACATTCCGGACGCCCCGCCCCAAACTATCTACCGAAGTAGCCTAGCAATCGATAACGTGAAGGTCATGCGGGGTCTTGGTGAAGGGCTCGTAGCCGTTCTCGGCGACCACGCCGTAGTCCTCCAGGCGCACGCCGCCCACACCGGGCAGGTAGACGCCGGGCTCCATGGTGACAACCGAGCCGACCTCGATGATGTTCTTACTGCGGTTGAAGTTGGGCAGCTCGTGGATGTCGATACCAACGCCGTGGCCCAGGCCATGGTTGTAGTAATCACCATAACCGGCATCGCCGATAATCTTCTTGGAAAGCTTGAAAATGTCGTTGCCCTCGACGCCCGGATGGATGGCGGCGACACACTCCTCGTGCGTACGGCGAACGAGCGAATACAGATCGAGCTGCTCTTGAGTGGGCTCGCCCATCACAACGGTACGGGTCATGTCGGAGCGATAGTCGCAGTAGCCCGCGCCGTAATCCATGAGGACGAAGTCGCCCTTCTCGATCACGCGGTCGCTCGGCACGGCATGCGGGTTGGCGGTATTGGGGCCGCTCGCCACGATGGAGCCAAAGGCCAGGCTATCGGCGCCGTTGGCAAACATAAAGTTCTCGAGCTCGTTGCGGACCTGCTTCTCGGTCATACCGGGCTTAATAAAGCCGAGCATATGCTGGAAGGCGGCGTCGGTAATCGACTGCGCGTGGCGCATGAGCTCGATCTCCTCGGCATCCTTGATGGCACGCATCTTACGGATGTCGTCGTGCATCAGCGGAAGCATGCAAGCGACGGAGCGATCCTCCAGGCCACGCTGAATGCTCTGATAGAAGTTAATCTGCATGTCGTCCTCGACGGCGCAAACACGGCACTTGTTTGCCGCGATCTTGCCGGCGACCCAACCGGGAATGGTGCCCTCGTCCATGTCGTAGACCCAGGGGCTGCCGGCGGGCGTGTTCTCCTCAAAGCTGTTGAGGTAGCGCGAGTCGGTATGGAACAGGCATTGGTCGGCCGTAATAAACGCGGCGTGCGGAAACTCGAAGGTGTAGTCGAAGACGCCCTTCACGCCCGTGAGCCAACGGAGGTTGGCCTCGTCGCGCACCACGATAGCGTCGTAGCCGCGCTCGACCATCAGGGCGCGGACACGCTCGATACGACCGGCAGGACCGACAGCAAACTCAGACATGCAGATTCCTTTCTTGTTGTCTCAATAAAGACGGGACGGGCCTCAACCGAGCAACGGAATCGCACGCGATCCGCAACCGATTGGAAACCCGTCCCCCAACATGATACGAAAGACGATGGATGTCAATAAAACTTAGAGAAGTTCCTTGCGAGAAGCCAAGTAGGCCTGGGCATGACGCTCAAGAACCTCGTCCTCGACGTTCGTCAGACGAATGGCGCCAAGCGCCGCGGGCAGAGGCAACATGCTGCGGTTCGAGCGCGCAAACTGCTGCTTACGGAACTCCTCGACAAAGGCAGCGGGCTCCAGATTAAAGGCGAGCTCCTCGATACCAAAGTCCTCCAGGCAGTCATCGACCTCAAAGACGTAATCGATATCAAAATCGCAGGCATCGTGGGCGAGGCGTGTCTCAAATCGCATTCCCTCGGACAACAGCTGGTAGACAGGGACCTGCGAAGCGGCATCGCCCAAGCAGGAGCGCAGGGTACGCTCTCCCGTCTTGCCAAAATCGAGCGCATGGCGGGCGCTCGGGTTCGTGGCCATCAATACGTCCTTGCGGGCAGTCTGAGACCACTGAACGGCATTGACGAGCGCAACCTCCTCGCCCGCGAGAATTTCGGGGACGGTCTCGGTAAACTGATTCCAACGGGACTTGCTGCTCGAAAGCATGGTGCCAACAAGTACCACATAACCGAGCTTGAGGTCCTCGGGGTCCGCCTCGCGAACAAGGTCGAGGTCACACACGACCAAGCCCGGCTCGGGGCGGAACGCGATAGCGGGAAGCGCATTCGCCGACGAGGCGACGAGCGGCTTCATGGTCGTCGCGACCGTGAGCATGGCGTCGAACGTCGTCGGCAGCAAGGCGCACTCGGTG
>JAIIWC010000080.1 GCA_022745215.1 Collinsella sp.
GCTATCACGCGTGGTCGACATTCGTTCGATTCGCGTTGGCAGCGACTTTAGGCTGGGTCGCGGCGGTGCTTCTGGTGTTGCCGAGATGCGCGCCTGGGGTTCCGAGCACGGCGTTGACGTGTATGGTCACGACCTGCTTTGCGAGGGCGGTGAGGCCATTTGCGCCACCCGCATTCGTCATGAGCTGGGACAGGGCCATGTGGAGCTTGCTGCTGAGTTGCTCGGACGCCCGTATATGCTGCGCGGCGGTGTTATTCGCGGCCGTCACGAGGGTTCTGGCATGGGCTTTCCCACGGCAAACCTGCAGGTTCCCGACGGCATTCAGGTGCCTGCCGATGGCGTGTATGAGGGCCTGGTGCTCGTCGATGACACCGCGTGGCCTGCTGCCGTTAACGTCGGCCTGCCGCCGACGTATGCCGACGATGCCGCTTCATCGCATCTCGAGGCTAACTTAATTGGTTATACGGGCGACCTGTACGGCGCTTCCGTTTCGCTGGCGTTTACGCGCTGGCTGCGTCCCTCGCGTGTGTTCGAATCGCTGGATGAGTTGATCTTGACCGTCGAGGGTAATATCGAGGATATTCGTCACAACTTGGGCGAGCAGGGGGTGAGTATCCGTGATTAGCGATGAGGAAAAAGACCAGGTACGCGCTGCGTCCGACCTGGTTGCCATCGTGCAGGAAACGGTTGAGCTCAAGCCCCGCGGCCATGAGTTTTGGGGTTGCTGCCCCTTCCATGGCGAAAAGACGCCTTCTTTCCACATTATCCCCGCTACGCAGGTCTGGCACTGCTTTGGCTGCGGCGAAGGCGGCGACGTCTTCACCTATATCATGAAGCGCGAAAACCTGAGCTTTCCCGAGTCAATCCGCTATTTGGCCGATCGTGCGGGTATTGAGCTGCATGACACCGGAGATCGTCGCGAGCGCGGTACCAAGCGTGCCCGCATCTACGATCTGTGTGCCGAGACCGCCCAGTTCTACCACACCATGCTTATGCGCGGTAAGGACGGCCGTCCACGCGAGTACTTTGCCAGCCGCGGCATGGGTGGCGACGTCTGCCGCCGCTACTGCCTGGGCTTTGCACCGGGCCGCAACGCGCTGGTGTCGCACCTGTCCCAGGCGGGTTTTACCCCGCAGGAGATGATCGACGCCAACGTTGCCGTGAGCCGCGGGCGCGGGCAGCTTGCCGACCGCTTCTACGACCGCGTGATGTTTCCTATCTTTGACGAGCAGGGTCACAACATTGCCTTTGGCGGGCGTATCATGGGTGACGGCCAACCCAAGTACCTCAATACCGCCGAGACGAGCGTGTTCCATAAAAAGCGAAACCTCTATGGCTTTAACTGGGCCAAGGAGTTTATCGTTGCGCAGGATACGGCCATCGTGGTGGAGGGCTATACCGATTGCATCGCCTGCTGGGAGGCGGGGATCAAAAACGTTGTCGCCACGCTGGGCACCGCGCTCACGGAGCATCACGTCAAGACGCTCACCCGCTTTGCTAAGCGCATCGTGTACATGTTCGACGGCGATGCGGCGGGACAGAAGGCCGCCCGCCGCGCGATTCAGTTTATCGAGCAGGATTCGATGGATCTGCGCTGCGTGGTGCTGCCCGACGGCAACGATCCCATGGAGTTCATCACGGCGCATGGTGGACAGGAGCTTCAGGCGCGCATCGACGCTGCCGAGCCGCTCATGGACTTTGTCTACCGTTCGCTGCAGGAGTCGAGTGACATCACCACGCCGGGCGGTCGTGCCAAGGCGCTGGAGGATGCGCTGACGCTCATCTATCCGCTGCGCGATAGCTATATGATCGACACGTACTTTATCCAGATTGCCGACCTGCTTGGCTTGGATCTGGAGACAGTGCGTGCGAGCTCGGGCCGTGTGTTTCGCGATGTCGCCAAGCGCGAGGATGCGGAACGACGTCGTGAGCAGAACTATGAACGCCAGCGGGCGCAACTCGAGCGCTCTGGTAGCGCGGGCGGTCGGACGTCTGGTTCGCAGAGGGCATCTCGCGGTGCTTGGGCATCGGGCGCGACGCCGCCGGTGTCCGCGCCGGTCGAAGAAGAGCCGTACGACTATGTCCCGCTCGATGCCTACGGTGCCGCGCCCGTGGAGGTCGTCGACGATCTTCCGCCGATCGACGTGCCTGATGGTATGGGTGCTGTGCCTGTGGCTGACGGTTCGGGCGCACCGGCTGCGGCGGCGCCGATGGTTCTTACTGATCTTGAGCGCAAGTCCTTGGCAGGGGAGCGCGAGCTGTTGACGATGCTTACGAGCTACCCCGACCTGTTCCGCACGTATGCCGATCGCATCTGCTCTATCGAGTGGGTTGACCCTCGTCACGAGTCCATCGCATGGGCCGTTCTGGCAACGCCGCCGGGAACCGATCCTGCAGCCTGCATGGATGCGGCGCGCTCGGTGTGTCCCGAGGCGGCAACGCTTGTGAGCGCCGGGCGCATCTCTGCGACGAGCAAACACCCTACCGAGACGAACATCGTGTTCATGCTCGATACGCTCGAGCTCTACACCATCAAGCGCCGCATGCGTGCCGCACAGGCCAAGCTGCGCCAGGACCGTTCGCTTGATGATGAGGCCCGTCGCGCGCTGACCGTGCAGGCCGCGCAGGATTCGCAGCGTCAACGCGAGCTGCAAAAGTCGATCGGCGGCGTGGCGGACCCGTTCCGTTTGATCGGTCTGGAGGCCGCAGGCACCGAACAGGCCTAGATGTTGTGGTCAACCAGCGTATTCTCGCCTATATCCAGTCCTCTTTTTGGGTATAGACGTGTATGTGTGTGCTAAAGTATTGAGTCCTGTGGACTATGAAGGGAGAATCTGTGCCAAAAAAGACTGAGAGCACGGGTGCTGGGCTGGAATCCTACGTTGCAAAGCTCATGGGCAACGGCTCAAACAGGACTTCGGTAACCGAGGACGAGATTCAGGTCGCCCTGAAGGATATCGATGTTTCTGACGAGCAGCTCACCGCGGTGTATTCCGCGCTGCGCAATAGTGGCATCCAGATTATCTCCGCGAGCGGAAACGACGACGCCCCCATGGACGTCGACGATGACGATACCGATAACGATACTGACGATTTCGATGACGACGACGAGCACGATTCCGGCTCGCTCGACGATCACGAGCTCAAGATGGCCCGTCAGGCCGACGCCGAGATGGGTTCTTCTAAGAGCAAGAAGAAGCGCACCGTGCGCACGTCCCGTTCACGCTCGCGCGTGCGTGGCATCGATGCCTCCACGGTGATGCTGACCGGCGATCCGGTTCGTATGTACCTCAAGGAGATCGGCAAGGTCGACCTGCTGACCGCTTCCGAAGAGGTCGATCTGGCCATGAAGATCGAGGCCGGTCTCGAGGCCACCGAGAAGCTCGAGGCTGCCGATGCCGGTGAGCTCGAGCTCACGCGTGCCGAGATGCGTCGTCTTACGCGCATTGAGAACGTCGGCCTCGAAGCCAAGCAGGCACTCATCAGCGCAAACCTGCGTCTGGTTGTCTCCATCGCCAAGCGCTATGTCGGCCGCGGCATGCTGTTCCTTGACCTGATCCAGGAGGGCAACCTCGGTCTGATTCGCGCCGTCGAGAAGTTCGACTACCAGAAGGGCTTCAAGTTCTCCACGTACGCCACGTGGTGGATCCGTCAGGCCATTACGCGCGCTATCGCCGACCAGGCCCGTACCATCCGTATTCCCGTGCATATGGTCGAGACCATCAACAAGCTCGTCCGCGTGCAGCGTCAGCTCCTCCAGGACCTGGGTCGCGACCCGACCCCCGAGGAGATTGGTGCCGAGATGGATATGAGCGCCGACCGCGTTCGCGAGATCCAGAAGATCTCGCAGGAGCCGGTGTCGCTCGAGACCCCGATTGGCGAGGAAGAGGATTCCCAGCTGGGTGACTTCATCGAGGACTCCCAGGCTATCGTTCCGCCCGATGCGGCCAGCTTCTCCATGCTGCAGGAGCAGCTCACCCAGGTGCTCGATTCGCTTGCCGACCGCGAGCGCAAGGTTATCGAGCTGCGCTTTGGCCTTGTCGACGGACATCCCCGTACGCTCGAGGAAGTCGGTCGCGAGTTTGGCGTCACGCGCGAGCGTATCCGTCAGATCGAGTCCAAGACCCTAGCCAAGCTCCGCCATCCCAGCCGTTCGAGCAAGCTCAAGGATTACATCGAGAGCTAATCTCGCAAGTAGCAAGCGCCTCTAAGCAGACCAGCTTGGAGGCGCTTTCATATAGTCATTGGGGACGTTCTTAAACGACTAGTCGTTGGGGACGTTCTTGTTTGACTAGTCATTTAAGAACGTCCCCAATGACTAGGCGGAGAAAATTTCTTAAAAAAGTTCTTGCCCTCCGCCCAATCGTCCGTATAATAAACTTCGTTGCTTGAGAGCACGCACCTATTCCTCGGTAGCTCAATGGTAGAGCACGCGGCTGTTAACCGCGCTGTTGTAGGTTCGAGTCCTACCCGGGGAGCCAGAATTTCGCAGCCCATTCCGCTGGGCTTTTAAATTCCTCGGTAGCTCAATGGTAGAGCACGCGGCTGTTAACCGCGCTGTTGTAGGTTCGAGTCCTACCCGGGGAGCCAGGTTGTAAAACCCGTCGCTTATGCGGCGGGTTTTTTCATGCCGCGATTGCTTGGTGCCAACGTTGCCATATCAACATTTCGTGTCGAGGATGTAATCGCGAACCCCGCCACCTCAACATGGCGCGGTCGTTGTAGAATAATGCAATGATTGCTCCCACGACATGGTGCCGCGAGCACCAGAAAAGGAGATTCTTGTGTCTGAGACCATTAACGGCAGCCTGAGCGTCTCGAACGACGTAATTGCCGATATTGCCGGTTATGCCGCGATGACGTGCTACGGTGTCGTCGGTATGGCCGAGCAGCTCCAGGGCGCCGAGAGCGTGCGCCTGCTTGCCGGCCAGCGCCTCCGCAAGGGCGTTCTTGTCTCCGCCGACGAGAACGGCCTCACGGTCGATCTGCACGTCGTGCTCGAGAACGGTGTCAACATGAAGTCCGTCTGCCACAATCTTTCGAGCTCCGTTGCCTTCACCCTGCAGGAGATCGCCCAGATCGATCCTGCCAGCCTTAAGATCGGCATCCACATCGACGCGCTTAAGAGCCGTCTGAACTAGCATCCGAAAACGGAGATTCAAATACCCATGATTGCAAAGACCATTCGCACCTGTTTTCCGATCGCTGCGGCTGCCGTTTCCGACAAGGCCGAGGAGATCAACAAGCTCAACGTCTTCCCCGTACCCGATGGCGATACCGGCACCAACATGTCGCTCACGCTCGCCTCGGTGACCAAGGAGCTCTCTGCGCTTCCCGCCGACGCCGACATGGAGGCCATCGCCGGCGCCATCACCCATGGCTCCCTCATGGGCGCTCGCGGTAACTCGGGCGTTATCACTTCGCAGATCCTGCGCGGCGTGGCCGAGGGCCTCGTCTCTGCCGACGAACCCGTTACGTCCGCCAACATCGCCTTCGCCTTCCGTCGGGCCGTCAAGGTCGCCTTCCAGGCCGTTCGTAAGCCCATCGAGGGCACGATCCTCACGGTCCTGCGCGACGTCTCGACCAAGGCCGACGAGTGCGAGAAGAAGAAGTTCTCGGCCGAGGACGCGCTCGACGCCATCGTCGTCGAGGCCTATCAGTCCGTCGCCCGTACGCCCGACCTGCTGCCCGTCCTCAAGGAGAACGGCGTAGTCGACTCTGGCGCCTTTGGCTTTGCCATCTTCCTGGAGAACTTTGTTGCTGCCGCTCTTGGCCGCAGCACCGTGGTCGAGGATTTCTCCGCTACGTTTGACTCCGCCGGCTCCGCCCGCGATGCGGCTCTCGGCCGTGTGGAGAT
>JAIIWC010000018.1 GCA_022745215.1 Collinsella sp.
CTTGGCAGAAACCGCCGGGGCATCGTTGGCAATGGCCTGGGCGCGCAGCTTGGGCAGCACGGCGGTCATGGCCTCGCGGGCGGCCTTGAGCTTGCTGGCGCGGATCTGGGCGCCCTCGGGCTCGTAGAATGCACGCTCGCAGGCACGGCCGCAGGGATGCGGGCAGATGGTACCGGTAATGAACGGCAGGGCGTTGCGCTCGATGATGATGTTGAGCGCGTCCTCGTAGCGACCCTCGTCAACAGCCGCCAGATAGGCAGGGATATCCTGCTGGATGGGGCAGCTCGTACGGCAAGGCGTGGTAAAGCAGTCGGAAAGCGGGCTCTTGCCGGCGACCTTGCGGTCGGGCAGCGGGCGCAGCGGCTTCTTGTAGAGCGGGTTGGTGAGCGAGTCGGTCTGGATCGCAGTCACGGCCTCGAGAGAGACGCCCGCGAACGGTTTGCCGTCCAGGTCGGTAAACTCGCCGGCCATCTGGCTAAAGCGCTCGTATCCACCGGGCTTGAGCACGTCGGTCGCCAGGGTAACGGGCCAAATGCCGGCGTCATACAGGGCGCGGATGTTGTAGACCGTGGCACCGCCGGAGTAGCTGATGCGCAGCTTGCCATCGAACTGCTCGGTAATGCGGCGGGCGGCCTCGATGGTCAGCGAGAACAGCGAACGGCCGGACATGTACATCTCGGTAGAAGGCAGCTCGTTCCTCGTCACGTCGACGGGGAACGTGTTGGTCAGCTTGACACCAAACTCCAGGCCGCGCTCGGCGCACAGGGCAATCAGGCGCTCGAACATGGGCACGGCGTCGACCCACTGCAGGTCCTCGCGGAAGTGTGTGTCATCGAAGACGATGTAGTCAAAGCCCAGCTCGTTGAGGCGCTGACGGGCAAACTCATAGCCCAGCAGCGTGGGGTTGCACTTGATGTAGGTGTTGAGGCCCTTCTCGGTGATCAGATAGGTCGCGATGCGCTCGATCTCCGCCGGCGGGCAGCCGTGCAGGGTAGACTCGGTGATGGAGTTGGACACGCGCGCCGGGATGGACTCGACAAATGCGGCGTCGACATGCTCAAACTTGTCCAGGTTGGCAAGGGCCCACTCGCGGCACTCGTTCCAGACCTCGGAGCCGCTGGCGTCCTTCATACCCTCGATGTAGGCATCGACCTTGGGGCTCTTGATGCCCTCCAGGTCATAACCCACGGACATGTTAAAGACAAAGCCGTCCGGGCTGCCCAGGCCATACTCGCGAGCGATGAGGTGGCAGGCGAACCATGCCTTCACGTACTCGGCATATGCCTGCGGAACCTCGAGCTCGGTCGACCATTCGCAGTTGTAGCACTCGTCCTGCGCCACAATGCAGGGCTTGTTGACGCAACGGGAAAGCTCCTCGCCGTCCATAACCTGAACGGTCTTGAGCTCAAAGAAGCGGGAGCCGGCCACGTAGGATGCCACGATGTTCTGGGCAAGCTGCGTGTTGGGACCGGCGGCCGGGCCAAACGGAGTCTCGATGCGCTCGTCAAAAATGGGAAGCGCGCCCTCCTGGTTGGCCGTGACCATCTTGCGCACGCCAAAGATAGCGTCCTGGGTCTTGTGCTCTTCGATGATCCAGTTCATCAGCTGCGAAAACGGGATCGGCCTCATGATGTCGCTCATAATGAGCTCCTCTCTGCAACGCCCGGCGAGACCGCGCGGCGGGCGCAAATACGGTGTAGCGCTAGTACAGCGCCGGCGACCCCGCGGAGGCCGCCCATGCGCGCGTCGGATGCGGCGAAACATCCGACGCGCGCGAATCTACTTGTAATTAGTAGGTGCGATCGTTGAGCGTGCTCCAGAGCTTCTTGGACTCAGCCATGGCCCACGCGTTGATCTTTTCCTCATCGATACCGACAAACTCGCGATCCTTGTACAGGACGCGGCCGTTGATGATGGTGGTGCGGCAGTTTTTGCCCATCATGCCAAAGAGCATGTGGCCGTCGATATTCTCCTCGCTCAGCGGCGTAAAGGGCTTGTAGTCCATGACGATGACGTCGGCGGCAGCGCCGGCCTCGAGCACGCCGAGCTTGCGATCAAAGTACTTGCTCGCCATCTTGGCGTTGTTCTCGAACAGCATGGTCATGGCCTCGCACCAGCCCACGTTGGGCATGGCGGCGTTGTGGCGCTGAATGATCAGGAAGACCTTAAGGCTCTCGAGCATATCGTGGGTGTAGGCGTCGGTGCCCATGCACACGGGGATGCCGCGGCGGAAGAACTCGAGCACGGGGGCGCAGCCCACGGCGTTGCCCATATTGGATTCGGGGTTGTTGACGAGCCAGGTACCGGACTCCTTGACGATATCCATCTCGGCGGGCGTCACGTGGATGCAGTGGCCGAGCATGGTGTCGGGACCCAGCAGATTGTGCTGCAGCAGGCGCTCGACGGGGCTGATGCCACCGCGGTTGAGGCGGGAGTCCCACACGTCATTCATGCCCTCGCACACATGGATGTGGAAGCCGGTCAGGCCGTTGTTGGCCTCGGCCATCTTGTCCATGGTCTCGTCCGACAGCGTAAAGGTGGCGTGACCGCCAAACATGGCGGCGACCATGTGGTTGTCGTTATCGCGACGCTCCTTGGTGGCCCACTGGGCAAATTCGGCGTTCTCGGCAATGGCCTGGTCGCATTTTTCCTGGCCGCGGCGATCGGAGACCTCGTAGCACAGGCACGAACGCATGCCCAGCTCCTGAGCTGCATCCTTAATGGTAAAGAGGCTTCCCGGGATTTCGCAGAAGCTCGCATGGTGATCGAAGATCGTGGTGACGCCATCGCGGATGGAGTCAAGAATCGTGGCATAGGCGCTGGCCTTGGTGCCGTCGAGCGTCAGGTTGTCATCGATCTTCCACCACTGCTGCTCAAGATTCTCCAAGAAGTTGGTGGGGTTGCAGCCCTTAATGGCAAGACCGCGGGCCAGACCCGAGTAGATGTGGGTGTGGCAGTTGATGAGTCCGGGCATGATGAGGTTGCCCTGGGCGTCGACGTACTCGGCATCCGGGTACTTGGCCTTGAGCTCGCACTCGGGGCCCACTTCGACGATCGTATCTCCGTCAATGGCGACCGCACCGTTGGGAATGAACGGGGTCTGAGCGTTGCGAGTAAAGACGGAACCGTTAGCGACCAGAAGCATGAATGCTCCCTTCAACATCAGGGGCGGGGTTTGACACCTCTGACATGGCGGAGTGCGAAGCGCCGGCCTACACCGGAAACGGGCCCTCTCCCGTCAACGCTTCACCAAAGGGACAAACCCTTTGAAGTGCGGCTTGACGCCGCATGGCGTCGGCGGACGAGGCGATGCGCCCGCCGACGAATAGCACCGAATTGGTTACTTCTTGCTCTCGGGCAAGACCAGATCCACGGCAGCGTCCTTGGCAGCATCGATGTGCTGAGCCACGACCGGCGTCTGCGGAAGGATCAGGTTAAGGACAATGGCCATGATGGCGGTGGGGGTCACGGCATTGGAGCCGATGACGGTGGACACCCAGGCGGGCATACCCTCGCCGGCAAGGCAACCGCTGGCCATCCAGATACCCAGGCCAAAGACGACGGAGGTGCCGACGATGGTGGTAGTGCGCTGCGTGAGGCCCTCGCGGGTGAACATGCGCACGCCGTTCATGGTGATGGTGCCAAAGACGCCGACGGTCGCGCCGCCGATGACGGGCTGCGGGATAGCGGAAAGGACGGCAGAGAGCTGCGGGAACAGACCGGCGATGGCAAAGACGGCCGCGATAATCACAAAGACCCACTTGTTGACGACCTTGTTGGAGCAGATGATGCCCACGTTCTGGCCAAGGGCGCTGGTGGGAAGGCCGCCCAGCAGGCCGCCGACCATAGAGGTGAGGCCCTGGGACACGATAGCGCCGGAGAGCTCGCGCTCGGTGGGCATACGGTCGATGGAGCCCAGGCAGGCGGCGGAGACGTCGCCGATAACCTGAATGGCGACCATGGGGAACACGACGGCGAGGGTAATGCAGACCTCGGGATCAAACTCAAGCGCGTAGGGCATGAGTTTGGGAAGCGCGAAGACCTGGGCGGTGGCGACGCTGGAGAAGTCGATCATGCCAAAGGGGATGGAGACAATCATGCCGACGATCATGCCAAAGAACACGGATCCCAGCTTGAGCGTGCCCTTGCCAAAGTTGGCGAGCGCAAAGACCACGGCGAAGGTGATAAGAGCGACGCACCAGGCCTGCGGGGTGCCCCACAGCGGCGTGCCCATACCGCCGGCCATATACTTGACGGCCGTGGGATAGAGAGAGACGCCAATGGAGAAGATGACCGTACCGGTCACGACGGGCGGGAACAGCCACTTGATCTTGCTGTAGGCCAGACCAAAGAGGACCGCGACGGCGCCGCCGACGATCTCGCCTCCCAACAGCGCGCCAAAGCTAAAGCCCGAGGCGCCCATGGCCTGCAGGGCCGGGAGGAACGCGAACGAAACGCCCATGACGATGGGCAGGCCGCCGCCGATGCGACGGAAGGGAGCGAAAGCCTGAAGGGCCGTGTCGATCGCCGAAAGAATGAGCGCGACCTGAATGATATCGGTGCTCTGCTGGCTATTAAAGCCGTAGACGCCGGCCATGATGACCGCCGGGGTAATGATACCGGCAAACGATGCCAGTACGTGCTGAAGGGCACACGGGATCATTTCCTTAACGGGAGGCATGCCTTCGCGAGTGAACAGGGCTTCAGTGCCGTTCGTAACCGTCTCCTGGGTCATTTGACCACCAATCCTCGAAGTAGTTGTTTTCGCATCTAACGCTCTATTGTGACGCAGTGCGGGGTTGAGGTTGTGCCTTCGTTGCATATCGTATTAAAGATGATTCTCATTCTCAATAATAATTTTTTGTTATCAGACTATTCTTCAGCTGAAATAACTCGTTTCCGCAGGTCAGGAATGTGTCTGGTCTAAATAACATCTTACTTTTCTTTTGGTCGACCGTTTACCGCCAAAATCATACCGTTCGTCTGCATTACGCAATGTACCTGCGGATATACGAGATGATGAGCAGCGTGTTACCATGAGAAAAAATTGTTATGAACATTTCCGATTTCACCCAAAGGAGTTGCCCGTGAACGAGACCGTACGCCGCTTTTTGCCGATGGTCGATTTCCTGGAGCAGATACTCGGCAAAAACAGCGAAATCGTGCTGCACGATTTCTCGGATCCCGACCACGCCATCGTCGATATTCGCAACGGCATCGTGAGCGGCCGCAAGGTCGGCGGTCCTGCCACCGATCTGGCGCTCAAGATCATGCACGACCCCAAGTATCGCGACCTGCCGTTTATTACGGGCTACGAGGGGCGCGGCGCCGGCGGCAAGACGCTGGAGTCCGCGACGTACTTTATCCGCGAGAATGACGAGATCGTCGGTATGCTCTGCGTCAACACCGACCTCTCGACCGTGCGCTCCATCAACGCCATGGCGCAGCAGCTCATGGCCTGCTTCGACGCTGTGCCAAGGCAGCCGGAGCCCGCGTCTATCGAGGTCGAAAGCCTTTCGGAGTCCACACAGGAGCTCATCGACCGCAGCATTGCCGAGTTGCTGAGCGCGCGCGGGCTGGATGTAGCGTCGCTTGGTCAGAGCGACCGCGTGGACGTCATTCGCCACCTCAACGGCAACGGGGTGTTCATGCTCAAGGGCGCTGTGGCCTGCGCCGCCACCGCGCTGGGCATTTCGGAGCCCAGCGTATACCGCTACCTGCAAAAAGTCCGCAAGGAAGGCTAACGAGCAAAATGGAGCGCCCTTGGTGGCTCCACAAGCGATCCGTCACGTGACAAAAGAACCCTGCAGCTCGCACTGCAGGGTTCTTTTTGCATGTCATGTTTAGTTGTGGCCAACGCCTTAGAGAGCGGCGACGACCTCGATCTCGACCAGACCGCCAGCCGGAAGAGCGGCAACCTGGAAAGCGCTGCGCGCGGGGAACGGGGCCTCGAACTTGGAGGCGTAGATCTCGTTTACGGCAGCGAAGTCGGCAATGTCAGCCAGGTAGACTGTGGTCTTGACGACATCGGCAAAGGTGGCGCCGGCAGCGGTCAGCAGGGCCTCGACGTTGGCGAGGGACTGTTTGGCCTGGGCCTCGACACCCTCGGGCAGCTTGCCGGTCGCGGGATCGATGCCCAGCTGGCCGGACAGGAACACCATGTTGCCAGTCTGGATACCGGGGGAATACGGGCCGATGGCTGCGGGTGCGTTATCGGAAGACACGACGGTCTTGCTCATGTTTTTCTCCTTACAAGTAAAAGGGAACGGGAGCGCGGCGTTCACACCGGGAGGCACAGTTCGGTCTGAACACCGCGCTTGATTGGGATAGTACTCAAGGTTTCCGCGCGATGCAAGATTATTATCACGTTGCGAGAATATTTTATCGCCCAACGGTTTCCCCGGACCGCTGAACGGTTCTCATGTGGAGCAGCCAGTCCAAGCTGCTGAAGACTTTATCCCGCTTAGAGCACGGGCATCGCCTGCCGCGACGGCACCACTATACTTTTGAATATCTGAGCATTTTGAAAGGCAGGATATGACCGCAACCGCCAGTCGAACCACCAACCGCAGACCCGAGCTTTTGGCGCCCGCCGGAGGGCCCGAGCCCTTTGCCGCCGCACTCGCCGCCGGGGCAGACGCCATCTACTGCGGCATGGGCAGCTTCAACGCACGCCGCAAGGCCACCAACTTTACCGACGAGGCCTTTGAGCAGGCCTGCCGCGCCGCGCATCTGGCCGGCTCGCGCGTCTACGTCACGGTCAACATCGTCATCAAGGAATCCGAGATGAGCGATGCGCTGCAGCTCATCCATCGCTGCTCCACGCTGGGCGCCGACGCCTTCATCATCCAGGACTGGGGCCTGTTCTTTGAGGTCAAGCGCACGATGCCCGGCATCGAGACGCATATCTCGACCCAGGCGAACATCCACGACGACCGCGGAACCCTTTGGTGCCGCGAGCAGGGCGCCGACCGCGTGACCCTCTCGCGCGAGCTTTCCATCGACGAGATTGCCGCCATCCACGACGCCGCGCCCGATGTGGACCTTGAGGTCTTTAGCCATGGCGCCATCTGCTTTTGCTACTCGGGTCTGTGCCTGCTGTCGAGCTTTGCCATGGCGGGCCGCTCGGCCAACCGCGGCATGTGCGCTCAACCCTGTCGCCTACCCTACGAGCTAATTGACGAGAACGGCCGCTCGCTCTCCCCTGCCGGTCGCGAGCGCGCTCTATGCCCGCGCGACACCAACACTTCGCAGCTCGTTCGCCGTCTGTATGACGCCGGCGCCGCATCGCTCAAGCTCGAGGGCCGCATGAAGGCGCCCGATTACGTGTACTCCATCGTCGATGTGTATCGTCATCAGATTGATGACATGCTGGCCGGAACCACCGTTGCCAAGGACGAGAAAGCCGCCCGCCAGCGCCAGCTCAAGCGCTGCTTTAACCGCGACTTTACGCACGCCTATCAGGATGGCACCTCGGGCGACGAGATGATGAGTTACGAGCGTTCCAACAACCGCGGCCAGATCGTGGGCACGGTGCTGGGCAGCCGCCCGGCCAACCGCGATGTGCGCGGGCTCAAGCCTGACGATCGCCGTCGCCGTGCCGCCATCGCCCGCATTGAGCTGTTTGAGCCCGTGGGCAAGGGCGATCTGCTGGAGCTTCGCCACGATAACGAGTTTGACCAGTTCCTGACCACCATTGCCGCCGATGATGCCGCAGCCGGTGAAGTCATCGAATGTCGCGTACCCCGCAGCATGCCCGAGGGCTGCCGCGTCCGCGTGATTCGCAGCCAGCGTGCCATCGACGCCGCCGGCGCCGCGCTCAAGCGCGATGTGCTGCGCCGCCGAGCTGTTGACGTGTCCGTCGTGGCGCGCCTGGGCGAGCCGTTTACCGTGACGCTCACCTGCTGCGACGACCCTTCGCTTACGGCCACGGCCACGGGCTTTACCGTCGAAGCCGCCAAGACCCGTGCGGTCGAGGCGTCCGATCTGGTTGAGCACGTCGGCCGCATGGGTTCCTCTCCCTTTGAGGCTGCGAGCTTTGAGGTGGCGCTCGATGAGGGCTGTGGCATGGGCTTCTCCGCCGTACATAAGGTGCGCGCCGCCGCTTGCAAGGCGCTGGAAGAGGCCATTCTGGCGCCGTACGCGGAGCGCGCGAAAACGCTCGAGCTGCCGGCGATTGTCACCAGTAATTCCCGCCCCGCGCCCGAGCACTACCGCGACGAGCCGCAGATCTGCGCCACCGTCACCTCGCTCGAGGCCGCCGAGGCAGCGCGGGCGGAGGGTGCAACGCGCATCTACATGACCACTGACGCGCTCGATGCGGCCAAGCTCTCCCCCGCCGATACGTTTGAGCAGGGCATCGTACCCGTGCTCGATGAGGTCTGCCGCGCCGTTGACCACGTCCGCGTTGACCCATGGGTTGTTGCTGGCGCCACGGTCGCTATTGGCAACATCTCTGAGCTTGCCCTGGCCGCTCAGGTTGGCGCCACGGCCGAGATTCGCTCTTGCCTGCCGGTGCACAACACGCCCTGCATGGAGGCACTCGCCGAACGCGGAGCCGGCGCGTTTTGGCTCTCGCCCGAGATCACGCTCGACGAGATTGTCTCGCTCGGCGCCGCCGCGCCCGCGGCTCTGGGCATCACCGTCTTTGGCCGCCCGCGCGTCATGACAAGCGAGCATTGCATTCTGCAGGTTGCCAACGGCTGCATCCACGATTGTGCCAACTGCCGCCTGCGTGCCCGCAAGCTCTCGCTCAAGAATATCGACGGCAAGGTCATGCCGGTGCGTACCGACATCCACGGCCGCTCACGCCTGTACGACGCCTACCCCATCGACCTCACGCCGCAAGTTCCGCAGCTGCTCGATGCCGGCGTGCGCCGTCTTATGGTCGACGGAACCTTGCTCGAGGCCGATGAGATTGGCCGTGCCGTCGCTCGCGTCCGTCGCGCTGTCGAGGCGGCTCAAGCCGGCCGCAAGCCGGCCGCCCGCCTGCGCGGCGCCACCTCGGGCTGCATGTTTGTGGGAATTAGCTAACCGAAAGGCTTACACGTGAACGAAGAACCTCAAGTCCTCTACTGCGACGCCTGGCTCATGGCCATCGACAAGCCCGCCGGCATGATCGTCCACGGTGACGGCACCGGCGAGCGCACACTTACCGACTACGCCAGCGACCTGCTGCTGGCGATGGGCGACGGCTTTGCCGCGACCGACATGCAGCCGCTCAATCGCCTGGACCGCAGCACCACCGGCGTGGTGCTGTTCTCGCTCGACAAGCAGACGCAGCCCGCCTTTGACCAGATGGTCATCGACCACGCATTCGAAAAGCACTATCTGGCGCTCGCCGAGGGCAAGATCGACTGGAACGAGAAGCTCATCGACAAGCCTATCGCCCGCGACCGCCACGATAGCCGCAAGATGCGCGTTGGCGCCAGCGGCAAGCCGTCTCAAACGCGCGTGAAGGTGCTCAAGCGTCTTAAGAGCCGCCGCGGCCTGCCCACGCGCTCGTATATTGATGTCGAGCTGCTCACCGGCCGCAAACACCAGATTCGCGTGCACCTGGCGAGCGAGCGCCATCCCCTGGTGGGCGACGACCTGTACGGGACGCCGCGTCCTTGTGGCCTCATGCTCCACGCCCACAGCGTGTCCTTTACGCATCCCGTAACCGGCGAGCACATCCACATCGAAGCCCCCTGCCCCTGGGAGCCCTAAACCACCACAAAGGGGGCAGACACCTTTATGGTGGTTTTGCCTTGTTACCCGTTTGTTTGTTAGACCGTGACGACGTTGTCCATTGCCCGGTACTTGGCTGGGACCTCGCCTGCGGTAATAATCGTTGCGTCGCGGAAGTCCGCGAACTTGACGGGCGCCACCATGCCAAATTTACTGGCGTCCGAGATTACGAAGCGCTTGGCCGTATGGCGCATCGAGATACGCTTTACTTGCGCCTCCTCGATATCGGGCGCCGTGAAGCCCTGCTCGGCGGCAATGCCGTTAGAGCCCCAAAAGCCGCAGTTGAAGTTGTAGCGGTCTAAGGTTGCCAAGGCATCGGGGCCAACGAGCGCCTCGGTCTCGGGTTTGAGCTCGCCGCCCAGCACCACGGTACGCATGCCGCGCAAAGCAAGGTGCTGAGCATGGAGCACGGAATCGGTCACATAGGTGACACCTTCAAGGTGTGGAAGATGCTCGATGAGCCTGAGCGTCGTCGAGCCCGAGTCGATGTATACAAAGCTCTCAGGCTCCACAAGCGCCGCCGCACGGGCGCAGATACGCTCCTTATCGTCGTTATGGAGGTCGCTGCGCTCATTAAGCGTTAGGTCGCGCGTCACGTGCGCGCGCTCAAGACTCGTCGCTCCACCGTGGACCTTGGCGATGCGATGCGCTCGGTCGAGCGCCTGCAGGTCGCGCCGAATGGTAGACGCCGTCACGCCCAGGGCCTCAGCAAGCTCCGGTACGGTAACCGAGCCCGTCTGCTGCACCATCGACACGATTGCGTTGAGCCTATCTTCCGCAAGCATCGCTTACTCCTCCTCGGGGTACACGACTCCCCAATCGGCGCGAAGCTTGGTCATAAGCTCCATAACATCAGAAGCATAATCCAGAAGCTCGCGCTTGGAGTCGTCGCCGGCAACGGCCTTCTCAAGATCGGCCATCTCATAACACAGGGCGTAAGCCTCGGTGCCTGCGTGGACCTCCTCGCGGTGGCCGTCCGCAGTCCAAACGATGGTCGCGTGATCGGCACGCGGATATTCGTTGACCTCGATGTAGCACTTGTCAAAGCTGATGACTGAGCGCTTGGGCTGCTTGGAGTGGAGCGTAAGGCTCACGACGCCCAGCTGCTGCTCGGCATTGCGGCAGACGATGCCGCCCGCAACATCGACGCCAGTCTCGCAGGTGTTGCCTAGAGACACGACCTCGGCGGGCTGGCTCGCCATAAACAGGCGCATAACGGACAGTGCATACACGCCAATATCGAGCATGGCACCACCGGCGAGGTTGCGATTGTAGAAACGGTTGGTCAGGTCGCCGTACTCCTTGTAGCTACCAAAGTTGAGCTGAGCGAGGTTCATGCGGCCGAACTCGCCGGCATCCATGCGGCGGCGCAGCTCTTGATACAAGGGCATGTGGAGCACCGTGGTAGCGTCCATAAGGACCACGTTGTGCTCGGCGGCAATGGCACGGGCCTCATCGAGTTCAGCGGAATTGAGGGTAATGGCCTTCTCGCAGAGCACGTGCTTGCCGGCTGCCAGGGCAGCGCGCAGATAGGTGATATGAGTGTTGTGCGGGGTAGTGATGTAGACGGCGTCGATGTCAGGATCGGCGTAGAGGTCCTCAACCGTGTCGTAGACCTTCTCGACGCCATACTGCTCAGCAAAAGCTTGAGCCTTGGACAGCGTGCGGTTGGCAACGCCCGCAAGCTTGCGACCGGCAAGAGCGAGAGACTGGGCCATCTGGTTGGCGATAACACCGCAACCGATCACAGCCCAGCGGAGCTCGGGGGCCGTAAAGATATCATCGGGGAACGGCTTGTCCTGAACCGAAGCGAACGCTGCCTTTGCGGCTGCCGCGGAGTCGAGTGGAGCCTGCTTGGAATCTACCATATGTGCCTCCTGAATCATCGGAAGTCCTTCATTTCTAACAACCCTATATTCGCACAATTGTGCGCGTATCTGCTCGTGTTTGCGTGTTTATTTGCTTATCGGTCATTATTTAGGCATAGTTGGCAGATGTTTGCGCGGCTATGCGCATTATCGCGCAAGGCTATGCGCGTAAATGCGCATGCAACGATCCTTGTGAAACATAAAGGGGCGGAACACCAAAGCCCTAAAAGACAGAGTAGGCTGTATTACTCCACCCCTCTGGGGGGCGCAGCCATCAAAGGACTGTCCCAAACTGCCGGCACATAGGGACTGTCCCCCAACGACTGGTCATTTAAGTCTGTCCCCAATAAATGGTCCCCAATGAATACCAAGCGACAGCCACTCATTTAAGTCTGTCCCCAATGAGTAGGGATAGAAAAAGGCCCGGGTGCCGTGGGGCATCCGGGCCTTTGCTAGCAACTTGATGTTGCGGGCAGCTTAGAACTTGTGGCCGCACTTCTTGCAGACGCGCAGCTTGTTCTTGCCGTCCTTCTCGTGACCGACGCGGGTAACCTTACCGCACTCGGGGCAGACGAGATTGACGTTGGAGGCGTCGATGGGAGCCTCCTGCGAAACGATGCCGCCCTGCTGGTTGGCAGCGTTGGGCTTGACGGCCTTCTTGACGACCGAAACGCCCTCGACAACGACCTTGTTCTCGGCGGGGAGAGCACGCAGGATAACACCCTGCTTGCCGCGATCCTTACCAGAGAGAACCTGGACCTTATCGCCCTTCTTGATATACATATATCTCCCCTAACTACAGGGTCTCGGGAGCGAGCGAGACGATCTTCATGTACTTCTTGTCACGAAGCTCGCGAGCGACGGGCCCGAAGATACGGGTGCCGACGGGCGAACCATCGTTGTTGATGACGACGCAGGCGTTGTCATCAAAGCGAATGTAGGAGCCATCCTTGCGGCGGATCTCCTTAACGGTGCGAACGACGACGCAACGGACAACGTCCTTCTTCTTGACGTTGGCGCCAGGGGTAGCCTCCTGGACAGCACCGATGAACACATCGCCGATGCCTGCATAACGACGCTTGGAACCGCCAAGCACCTTGATGCAGCGAATCTTGCGAGCGCCGGAGTTGTCGGCGACGTTCAGCATGGTTTGCATCTGAATCATGGTAGATGTTCCTCCGAACTAAGAACCGAAGAGAGGTGCGCAGCCTGTATACGGCCCGTGGTATGCAAGCCAGGCATACGCACATCTTCGGAAACGTACAAGTCGTAAGAGCGACTGCTTATTTAGCGCGCTCGACGACCTCGATGAGGCGCCAACGCTTCATCTTGGACATAGGACGGGTCTCCATAACGCGGACGGTGTCGCCCACGCCAGCCGTGCACTCCTCGTCGTGAGCGTGCAGCTTCTTGGAGCTGGTCATCATCTTGCCGTACTTGGGGTGACGCTTGCGCTCGGTGATGGTGACAACGATGGTCTTGGCACCGGAGACGGAGGTAACGACACCCGTACGGACCTTACGCGAGTTACGCGAATCAGTCATGTTCTCTCCTTAGGTCCTACTCGGCGACAGCGGACTTCTCCGCTGCGATCTCGCGGGCGCGCTGCTCCGTGAGGACGCGAGCGATGTCCTTCTTCACGGTGTTGACGCGAGCGGTGTTGTCCAGCTGGCTGGTGGCCATCTGGAAACGAAGGTTAAAGAGCTCGGCGCGCATTTCCTTCAGCTTCTCAACGAGCTGAGCGTCCGAGAGCTCACGAATCTCTGCGGGCTTCATTAGTTCTCCTCCTTGGCGGCGGCGGCGTCCTCAGCAGCCCACTTGGCCTCGAGAGCGGCCTCCTCAGCCATCTCCTTCTCGATGCGCTGCTCAGCGTTCTTGGCAGCAACAATCTTGGTCTTGATGGGAAGCTTGTGCTGTGCAAGACGCAGAGCCTCGCGAGCGACCTCCTCGGGCACGCCCTTGACCTCGAACATGATGCGGCCGGGCTTGACGACGGCCACCCACTCCTCGGGGTTACCCTTACCAGAACCCATGCGAGTCTCGGCAGGCTTCTTGGTGATGGGCTTGTCGGGGAAGATCGTGATGTAGACACGACCGCCACGCTTCATGTAGCGGGTCATGGCAATACGAGCGGCCTCGATCTGACGGTTGGTGATCCAATGGGCCTCGAGAGCCTGGATACCAAACTCGCCGAAATGCAGCTCGGTATTACCCTTGGCCTGGCCCTTCATGGAGCCACGCTGCACCTTGCGGTGAAGAATACGCTTAGGGGCAAGCACTACTGACCCCTCCTCTCGGAGTTACGACGACGAGGACGGGAAGAGCCCTCGAGTGCAGGGTTGGGAACAGGCTGGCCCGGGAGCTTCTCGCCCAGGTAGATCCAGACCTTCACGCCGCAAGCGCCCATGGTGGTGCTGGCGACAGCCGTGCCGTAGTCGATCTTGGCACGGAGGGTGTGCAGAGGCACGCGACCCTCACGGTACCACTCACGACGGCCCATCTCGGCACCGCCGAGACGACCGGAGCACTGGATACGGATGCCCTTAGCGCCGGCCTTGCGGGCGGACTGGACAGCCTTGCGCATAGCGCGACGGAAGGCAACGCGGCCCTCGAGCTGCTCGGCGATAGACTGAGCAACGAGGTTGGCGTCGAGCTCGGGGCGCTTGATCTCGACAACGTCGACGGAGAGCTGGCCCTTGGAGACGCCAGCGACCTTCTCGAGCTCGGTGCGGAGGGTATCGATCTCGGCACCCTTCTTACCGATGACAACGCCGGGGCGAGCGGTGAGGATGATGACCTTCACCTTGTCGCCAGCGCGCTCGATCTCGACGCGGGAGACAGCTGCGCGGGAAAGACGCTTCTCGAGGTACTTGCGGATCTCGAGATCGTTACCGAGGGTCTTAGCGTAATCCTTCTCTGCGAACCAGCGGGAGCGCCAGTTCTCGGTGATGCCAAGACGGAAGCCGGTGGGGTAGACTTTCTGACCCATACAGCTTTACGCCTCCTTTCGAGGAGCAACGACGACGGTGATGTGGGAAGTACGCTTCAGAATGCGAGAAGCGGAACCCTTGGCGCGGGGACGGATGCGCTTAAGCGTCGGACCCTCGTCAACATAGGCAGCGGCGACAACCAGGTTGTCGGCACGCAGACCGTTGTTGTTCTCGGCGTTCGCAACGGCGGAACGGAGAACCTTCTCGACATCCACGGCGACGGCGCGGTCGCAGAAGTGGAGGATGTCGAAGGCCTGAGCGACAGGCTTGCGGCGGATCAGATCGACCACCAGGCGGGCCTTGCTGGGGGAAACACGCACGTACTTAGCGACGGCGCGAACCTCGGTGGCCTCAGTTTCAATAGACTTAGTTGCCATTTACGGTTAACCCCCTATTTGGCCTTGTGGCCACGGAACGTACGAGTCGGCGCGAACTCGCCGAGCTTGTGACCAACCATGGACTCGGTAACATACACGGGCACATGCTTGCGGCCGTCGTGGACGGCGATGGTGTGACCAACCATCTCGGGGAAGATGGTGGACGCGCGGGACCAGGTCTTCACGACGTCCTTCTTGCCAGCCTCGTTCATCGCGGTGATACGCGAGAGAAGGCGAGTCTCCACGAACGGGCCCTTTTTGAGACTTCTGCTCATAAGTGCTTTCTCCTAAAACTCGGTATCCGAAATTACTTCTTACGGCGACGAATGATGTGCTGGTTCGAGACCTTCTTCTTCTTGCGCGTACGAAGGCCCTTCGTCGGCTTACCCCAAGGGGTAACGGAGGGACGACCAGAGGTGTGGTTCTTGCCCTCGCCACCGCCGTGCGGGTGGTCGACAGGGTTCATGACGGTACCGCGGACGGTCGGGCGCACGTTCATGTGACGCTTACGGCCGGCCTTGCCGATGACGATGTTGGAGTGATCGGCGTTGCCGACCTCACCGACGGTGGCGCGGCAGGTAACGAGGATGCGGCGCATCTCGGAGGAAGGCATACGGACGATAGCGTACTTGCCCTCCTTACCCATCAGCTGGCAGGAGTTACCGGCGGAACGGGCGATAGCAGCGCCCTTGCCCGGCTGGAACTCAACGGCGTGGATGAGCGTACCGACGGGGATGTCGGCGAGGGGCAGAGCGTTGCCCGGCTTGATGTCGGCGTCAGAACCGGACATGATGGTCTGACCGACCTCGAGGCCCTTGGGGGCCAGGATGTAGCGCTTCTCACCGTCAGCGTAGTGCAGCAGAGCGATGCGAGCGGAACGGTTCGGATCGTACTCGATCGTGGCAACCTTGGCGGGCACGCCGTCCTTGTTGCGCTTGAAGTCGATCACACGGTAACGACGCTTCACGCCGCCGCCCTGGTGGCGGGTGGTGATGCGGCCGTTGTTGTTACGACCGGCCTTCTTGGGCAGGGGCTCGAGAAGAGACTTCTCGGGCTTGGTGCAGGTGATCTCGGAGAAATCGGAGATCGTCTGCCAACGCCTACCAGCGGAGGTCGGCTTAAGGTGCTTTACAGCCATTACAATCCCTTTCAATAGGAATCCGTTAGCCATCGCAGACAGGGATTCGAGGTTCTGCCTCGGGTGCGATGACACCGGACGTATACACGGTTCCGGGCGTGTCCATTTAATACACCCAAAACCTTGAGCTCTCGCCTCCCCTAATTGGGAGGCATGAGCTCACTCAACAGCAGCGAGTCTTAGGCCTGGTTGCCAAAGACCTCGATGGTGTCGCCCTCGGCCAGCGTGACGATGGCCTTCTTCCAAGAACGGGTCTTGCCGGCGACATAGCGCACGCGCTTGGTCTTGGGCTTGACCGTCAGGGTGTTCACGCGAACGACCTTGACGCCGAAGATCTCCTCGACAGCGTCCTTGATCTGATACTTGTTAGCATCCTTGGCGACCTCGAACGTGTACTTGTTCAGCTCCATGCCGGAGAAGGAACGCTCGGACACGATCGGACGGATGATGATCTCGTGGGCGGTCATTTATGCAAGCACCTCCCCGAAGTGAGCGGCGATGTCGGCGGGCATCAGCACAGCGTTGTTGTTGACGAGATCGTAGGTGTTGGCCTCGTCGGCGGTGATGATGAACGTCTTGGGAATGTTGCGGAACGACAGGTAGGCGTTGACGTCCTCATCGCGAACGATGATGGTCAGACGCTTGCCCTCAAGGCCGAGAGCCTTGAGCATGGCGACGGCAGCCTTGGTGGAAGGCTTCTCGAAGCCGTAGTCGTCGACGAGCACGAGCTCGCCATCGGCCAGCTTGGCGGACAGCGCGGAGCGCATAGCCAGCTTGACCTCCTTGTTGTTCATACGCTTAGCGTAGGAACGGGGCTTGGGGGCGAAGACAACGCCACCGTGACGCCACTGGGCAGCACGGATGGAACCCTGGCGGGCACGGCCGGTGCCCTTCTGACGCCAAGGCTTCTTGCCGCCACCGGAAACCTCAGAGCGACCCTTAGCAGACTGGGTGCCCTGACGCCAAGAGGCCATCTGGCACTTGACGATGTGGTGCATAACGTGGATGTTCGGCTCGATGCCGTACACCTCAGCGGCGAGCTCGGCCTCGGCGACCTTCTTGCCCTCGCTGTTCTTTACTTCAAACTTTGCCATTTAAGTGTTCTCCTTGGTATGACGCTGGGCTAAATGGGCTGGGCCCTTAGGCCATACGGATGGCGACGAGACCATTCTTGGCACCCGGGACAGCGCCCTTGACCAAGATGAGGTTCTGCTCGGCATCGATGCGGACAACGGAAAGGTTCTTGACGGTAACGCGCTCGTTACCCATGTGACCGGCCATCTTGACGCCCTTGAGGACGCGCGCAGGATAGGCGCACTGACCGATAGAACCGGGGTGACGCTGGAAGTGAGAACCATGCGTCATAGGACCGCGGCGCTGACCCCAGCGCTTGATGCGACCCTGGAAGCCCTTACCCTTGGAGGTACCGATGACGTCGACCTTCTCGACATCAGCGAAATCGGCGACGGTGACGACCTCGCCGACCTTGTGCTCCTCGCCGTTCTCGACGCGGACCTCACGAAGGAAGCGGACAGGCTCGACGCCAGCCTTGGCGAAGTGACCAGCCATGGGCTTGTTCACGTTCTTGGCCTTGATGTCGCCGAAACCGATCTGGACGGCGTCATAGCCGTCGGTTGCCTGAGTTTTAACCTGCGAGACAGCGCAGGGGCCAGCCTGGATGACCGTGACGGGGACGACGTTGTCGTTCTCGTCCCAAACCTGGGTCATGCCAATCTTGCGGCCGAGAATCATGCTGATCAAGATATGATCCCAACTCTCGCGTGGTCTTGGGACAATGCGTACACCACCGAGCGTACGCCCCTAGAGGACCACTACTTACACGACGTGCTCCCCAGCCTTGTATTGCGTCCGGACTACCTGACAACCCTATTAAGCAGGCATTTTGTCCAGCCAGAATACTCCCCTGGTTACACACAGCTGTTTAGTATACACGGCTGCGGGCGTATCCATCGAGATTCATATTTCACTCACATTGTTTACGCAGGTAAAGTGCGTGGAGTCGCCTGGGCTTGGCAGAGGGGCGGCGAAATATATTAAGTTTGCTGCTCTACAGTCCTGCGCAAGACGGAAAGCACATTAAGTGCTTTCCTTTGCGTGCGGAACTCGCGACAAACTTAATATATTTCGCCGCCCCTCTGCCAAGCTCGGGAGACGACACGTTGATGTCTGCTTAACTCTGCTCGCTCAGCTAATTACTTTGTTGAGGATCGATGATTTGCTGCAAGATGAACTTGGATTGGGGCGCGTCGTCTTCTTCTCCCGACTTTTCCTCGTCAAAATCGAAGATCATGATGGCGCAGTTGGGGAGTTTTGTTGGGAGCTCGAAGCCCTCTGGGGCTGCTGTCTTGATGAATTGGCGGCTGGCGCTGCCGTGGCTTACTGCTAGTAGGGTTTTGGTGTCCTCGGCGCTTATGAGAGTGGTGAGGGTGTTTACCATGCGCGCTTGCAGGGCTTGGCTTCCTTCTCCTCCGTAAGGGACTAGGTCTTCGCCGGGATCCCAGACGTCGGTGGGAAGGGCGTCGTGGGGGCCTTCTTCGAAGGTTCCGTAGCAGCGTTCGATGATGCCTTCGCAGGGCTCGACTGCTACGTTCTGGCCGAGGAGTTCGGTTGCGACGAGGCCTGCTGTGTCCATGGCTCGGCCCAAGGGCGAGGAGACCACTTTGTCCGGCACGACGTTGTGGGCTTTGAGCCATGCAGCTGCCGCACCCGCCTGCTGGCGACCTAGGTCGGTCAACGGTGAATCGCAGCGACCCTGGACGAGCTTTTTGACGTTGAATTCCGTCTGGCCGTGACGGAGTAGATAGAGACGTTTCATGCTCTCCCCTTCTGCTTCAGCTAGCTTGCCGGCACAGCCCTACTCGTGGGTATGGCCGACATAGTCCTCGTCGATCGTAATCTTGGCGACCGACTTGGGATATTCCGATTCGACCCGTTGTGCCAGCGCGTGCTTTACGTCTTCGGCGCTCATGTGCAGATCCGAGGGTCGCACGCAGTCAAAGATCACGTTGGTGTGCGTGGGGCCCGGCACGCAACGCAGATCATGAATCGAAAGGCGGCTATCGATCTCTTGAGCCATGGCGTTGATGCGCAGGCGCATGCTCGCCGCCTTTGGATCGTCGGTCACGATGGGATCGTAATGGAGCGTGACGATCATGCCGTCCTCGTCCCTAAACGACTGCTCGATGTTATCGAGCGTGTCGTGACTTTCCAGCGGGCTGGCCTCGGCCGCCATCTCGGCGTGCGCACTTGCAAACTTCCTGCCCGGACCGTAATCGTGAACCATTAGGTCATGAACGCCCAAAACGCCGGGGTAGCTCATGATCTTGTCTCGGATGTGTTTGACCAACTTGGGATCGGGTGCCTGGCCCAAAAGCGGACTCACCGTATCTTGGATAAGCTCAAAGCCGCTCCAGCCAATATAGGCGCCAACGGCAAGACCGACCCATGCGTCAAGATTGATGTGCGTCACCTGGGAAACAATCGCGCACGCCAACACAGCACCCGTAGCAAGGACATCGTTCTTTGAGTCCTGAGCCGTCGCATGCAGCGTCTCGGACTCAATGCGGTCACCGAGCTTTTGGTTGAGGGCTGCCATCCACAGCTTTACGACCATCGAAAGCACTAGAACTGCCACCAGGGCAAGCGAGAACTCGACAGGCTCCGGGTTGACAATACGCTCCACCGAGGACTTCACCAGTTCGATGCCAATAAGCAGCACGAGCGCCGCCACGACCAAACCCGAGAGATACTCGTAGCGACCGTGGCCGTAAGGATGCTCGGGGTCGGCCGGCTTGCTCGCCAGCTTAAAGCCCAGCACGCTCACGATATTCGAGCTTGCATCGGACAGGTTGTTCATGGCATCCGCCACAATCGAAACCGATCCCGACAGCACGCCAATTACGCCCTTCGCAGCGCATAGTGCCACATTGGCGAGAATACACACCACGCCCGTCAACGTGCCCACGCGCGCACGGTCGCCCTGCGCACGCTTAACAATCCACTCGACCATCTACATCCGCCCCCACGGTACTACCTATATATCTATTGCTCAAACGGATTGTAGTGTAGCCACTTTGTCCCCCAGATACAAAAAGGCCGCAACCCACACGGGCCACGGCCTTGGAATATGGCAAAGGAATCGTCCTTGTGTCGCACAGGTTTACGCGCTTACTTCGGCCACGCTCTTCGAGGTTTCGGGTGAATCGGCTCCGTCCCCCGTCGTCTGTCCCTTCGCCGGCACCACGCCAAAGCAGTAGCTCAGCGCCGCAGACACCGCAAATGCCACACCGCCGGCAGCGCAGCACCACAGCAGGTTCGAGATGCCGCCCGTGGCAAAGCCAATGACCATAAGGACATTCGTCATGCCGATGGTATAGGCCGTAACGTGGCCCACGGCCGCAACAAGGCCTCCGACGGCGCCGCCAATGGCCATGCACGTCAGGCACCTGCCATATTTAAAGCCGCAACCGTACAGCGCCGGCTCGCTTACGCCGCCAAGAACACCCGAGATTGAATAGCCCAGCATGAGCGCCTTCTCGTCCTTATCCGCAACGCGAAGCGACGCGCCAAAGGGCATGCCCCAAACGGCGAACGTTGCCATCGTCGCGGCGATCAGGATGCACGAATCCGTTCCCACACTCATAAACTGCGCATAGGCGAGCGATAGGACAACGTTGCTGACGCCGGCGATCTTTAGGAACTCCCAGCCCGCAGCAAGCCCCATGAGCGTGAGCAGCGACACGATGCCACCGGAATTGCCAAGCATAAACATAAGCTGGCCCAACAGCATGCCCAGATAGCTGCCCGCCGGTGCCGTAATACACAGCGAAACCGGAACCATGACAAGCATGGTCGCAAACGGAACAAACGAAAACGCCACGGCCCTAGGGATAACGCGCTGAAAGAAACACTCCACTCGCCATAGCACAGGCACCGAAAGGAGAACTGGAATAACAGTCGTCGTGTAATCGTTGACCGGCGCGGGAAGCAGACCATACACGGAAGTCATCGATGCCCCCGTCGTCGATGCGGCATCGACGAGCTTGAGCAGATCGGGCGCAATCAATACGCCGCCCAGCATCATACCCAGCTGCTCCGAGCAACCGAGCTGGCGGGCGGCCGCCCAACCAAGATAGATGGGCAAAAAGTAGTAGCCGGCGTTATAGAGCCAACTGTAGAACAGGCGATAGATTTCGGAATCGGCAGACCACAGGCCCAGCATGCCTTCGCCCATAATGACGGCGACGGTGCGGAACAACGCCGCGCAGACAATAAACGGCAGCGCCGACATCATGCTTTTGGACAGATAATCGACCACGGCCATGGCGTTTGATGAAACCGACGTTGTAAACGAGGTGTTAGAAACTTGTAGCATGGAACGCCTTTCCCAATATGACATGCGGGCTGTCCCTTTGTCACATCGTGCGGTACTGACCGATTGCGCGGTACTTTTCGTAGCGGAGGTTTGTGAGGGTCGCGTCGTCGAGCTGCCCAAGCGCATCGAAGGCATCAAATGTCGAGGACATGACGGCACCGGCGATCTCCTCATGCGACAGGCCCTTATCGTCAACAATGCCGTCAATGATGCCGAGCGCCAGCAGATCGGGGGCCGTGAGCTTAAGCGCCTCGGCGGCCTCATTCGCGCGCTCGGTATCCTTCCACAGGATCGACGCACAGGCCTCGGGGCTCACGACCGAATAGGCCGAGCTCGAGAGCATCAGGATGCGGTCGGCCACGGACAGCGCCAGCGCGCCACCAGAGCCGCCCTCGCCTGTCACCACCGAGACAATCGGCGTCTTAAGGCCGCTCATCTCCATGAGGTTCTGGGCAATCGCCTCACCCTGGCCGCGCTCCTCGGCACCGATGCCGCAAAACGCGCCCGAAGTATCGACCAGGCACAGAACCGGTCGACCAAACTTTTCGGCCTGGCGCATCAGGCGACGCGCTTTGCGGTAGCCCTCGGGATGTGCCATACCAAAGTTGCGACGCATGCGCTCTTTGGTCGTGGTGCCGCGCTCGATGGCGATGACCGTTACGGGGCGTCCGTCTTTCCAGCCAATGCCAGCCACCACAGCAGCGTCGTCGCCAAAGTAGCGGTCGCCGTGCAGCTCCACAAATCCATCCAGGCCCAGCGAGATCATCTCGCCTGCCGTGGCGCGATCTGCCGAGCGGGTCTGCTTGACAATCTCGAGCGCGGTTTTTGGTGCGGCCGAGCGCTTGAACAAGTGTCCCAGCTTTTTGCCACGGCGACCCGTATGCACGATCTCATGCGGTGCCCCCAGGCCGGGCGCGTGCCCTTCGTGCAGCGCCAGCAGCTCGCCTACCGTGAGCGCAATCTCGCCACGCGGAACAACGGCATCGCAAAAGCCGTGCTCCAGCAAAAACTCGGAGCGCTGGAATCCCTTGGGCAGGCGCTTGTGCATGTTCTGCTCGATCACGCGCGGGCCGGCAAATGCCGTCAGGGCATCGGGCTCGGCCAGGATAATATCGCCCTCCATGGCAAAGCTCGCGGTTACGCCTCCGGTCGTGGGGTCAGTGAGCACCGTGATATACAGGCCGCCCGCCTCGCTATGGCGCCTAACCGCCGCAGAAATCTTGGCCATCTGCATGAGCGAGGTCACGCCCTCCTGCATGCGGGCGCCACCCGATACGGTAAAGCCAACGACCGGCAGTCCCAGCTCGGTCGCACGCTCAAATGTGCGGCAGATCTTCTCGCCCACCACGGAACCCATCGAGCCCATCATAAAGTTGGCGTCCATAAAGAAGAGCGCCGTATCGCAACCGCAGATTTTGCCCTTGCCGCACACAACGGCATCGCGCTCGCCCGAACGTTCGCTCACGCTCTTGAGCTTGTCGGCATAGCCGGGAAACGAAAGGAAGTCCTCCGGCGCCAGACTGGCATCCCATTCCTCAAACGTGCCCTCGTCAATCGTCATGTGCATGCGGTCGCGCCCGCTCACGCGAAAGTGTTTGCCGCAACGAGGGCAGACCTCGAGGTTGTCGTGCAGGCGCGCCTCATCGATCACGCGGCGGCACTCCGGGCACTTGATAAACACGTGGCGCGCGGGAAACTCGGCGCACGACTCGGTCATCGGTCCCTCGAGGACGTTGACCGTCTTCGCTTTTCTATTCATCAGCATAGAGATGCCCCATTAGATCGGTGTGATACATGCCCGACAAGAACTCGTCGTTTGCCAGCACGTCGAGCTGAAGCTCGCTGTTTTCGCTCACGCCCTCAATCACGAGCTCGCCCAGGGCCGAGCGCATCTTGCGAATGGCGCCGTCACGCGTGGGCGCACACACGATGAGCTTGCCGAGCATGGAGTCGTAGTACGGCGGAACTGTCGCACCGGTAAACATGGCGGAATCCCAGCGCACGCGCGGACCACCCGGCACACGCAACGCGGTGACCGTTCCACATGACGGCAGAAAGTCCGGCGTTTCGGCATTGATGCGGCACTCCATGGCGTGGTTGCGGACCGGCATGTCCTCCTGCTCAAAGGGCAGAGGTTGGCCGGCTGCCACGCGCAGCTGCCACTTGACCAAGTCGGTATCGGTCACAAACTCCGTAACCGGATGCTCCACCTGCAAGCGCGTGTTCATTTCCATAAAGTAGAAATTGCCGTCGTCCGAATACAGGAACTCGATGGTACCGGCTCCTTCGTAGCCGACGGCACGAGCCAGGTCACGCGCTGCCTTGTGCATGCGAGCACGAATGTCGTCGTGTCCGTCGAGGCACGGCGCGGGGCTCTCCTCGATCAGCTTTTGGTTGCGGCGCTGCACCGAGCACTCGCGCTCGCCGAGCGAAAACACATGGCCCTGCTTATCGGCCATAATCTGCACCTCAACATGGTGCGCCGGCGCGACAAACTTCTCCATGTAGCACTCGCCGTCGCCAAAAACGGCCTCGCCCTCGGCACGCGCCTCGATAAACGCCTTTGCCGCATCTTCCACGCGCTCGACCTTGCGAATGCCGCGGCCGCCACCGCCGGCACGCGCCTTAATAAGCACGGGGCAGCCAATGCGCTCGGCCTCGGCCGTCGCCTCCTCGGGACTTTTGAGCAGATCGCAACCCGGCACGATGGGCACGCCCGCCGCAGCAGCCGTTCGACGTGCGGCGTCCTTGTCGCCCATGCTGTCGATCACCTCGGCCGAAGGACCGACAAACGCCAAGCCATACTTGTCGCAGTCTCGCACGAAGCTCGCCTTCTCGGAGAAAAAGCCATAGCCGGGATGAATTGCCTTAGCTCCCGACTTTACGGCACAGGTGAGCACGGCATCGTCGTTGAGGTAGCTCTCGGCAAGACGCGGGCCGCCGATGCAATACGCCTCGTCGGCAAGCTGCACGTGTAGCGCGTCCGCATCGGCCGTGGAATAAACGGCGACGGTCTTGATGCCCATATCGCGGCACGCGCGGATAACACGGACCGCGACCTCGCCGCGGTTGGCGATGAGCACTTTGTCGAACATGAAGCCTTCCTTAACTTTCGTGCATGAGTGCAAAAGACATATCGGCGCGGCAGCAAACTTCACCGTTGACGCTCGCAGTACCCGTCGCAAAGCGGAACGGCCCGCGCGCACGCGTGATGGAGCACACCAGATCAACCGTGTCGTTCGGGCGCACCGGACGCTTAAAGCGCACCTTGTCCAGACTGGTGTAGAACGGCGTCGCGCCGCGCGCCTCCTCATCGCCCATCAGCAGCACGCAGCAGTTCTGGGCGAGCATCTCGCACTGAATTACGCCGGGGACAACCGGGTTTCCTGGAAAATGCCCCTGCAAAAAGTACTCGTCTCCCGTAATCGTGATCTTGCCGTGGGCCTCGTCGCCCACTAGCTCGGCTTCGTCGAGCAAAAGCATCGGCTCGCGATGCGGCAACAGCTTCTTGAGCTCTTCTTTGTTCATGGATATCACCTATCCGATCCTCATGAGGCAGCTGCCAAACTCAACGAGGTCGCCGTCGGCCACGCAGATCTCGAGCACCTCGCCGTCTGCCTCGGCCGTCACCTCGTTGAGGACCTTCATGGCCTCGATGATGCAGAGGGTCTCGCCGGCCTTGACCTTGGAGCCCACGCGCACAAACGGTTCGTCGCCCGGCGCCGGGGCAGCATAGAAAACGCCGACCATGGGAGCGGTCACCTCGGTGCCCTTGGGCTCCGGTGCGGCGACAGGCGCCTGCGCGGCGGGTTCCGGTGCGGTGGCAGGCATGGCGACAGGAGTCACCGCCGGAGCAGCCATGGCACCTGGCATAGGCATGGGCACGGCAACCGGCTGCGCGGCGCTCGCGCGTTCGAGCTCGACCGCGGTGCCATCGGGCTCCTCAACGCGTACGCGCGTGAGGCCGCGGTCCTCCATAACATCGGCTATCTCGGCAAGTCTTTTGGAATCCATGCTCTAGCTCCTCGTATATCTACGCAGCGCGATGGCGGCATTGTGCCCGCCAAAGCCCAGGTTGGTTGAAAGCGCCCAGGTAAGGTCGGCGCGAACCGCGCGATTGGGCGTGTAATCAAGATCGCAGGCGGGATCGGGCGTGTGGTAGTTAATGGTCGGGGGCACCACGCCCTGCTCGAGCGCCATGGCACAGGCCATGACCTCGATGGCGCCCGTGGCACCGATCATGTGCCCGGTCATCGACTTGGTCGACGAGACGTGCGCGGCGCGTGCCGCGTCCTCGCCGAGTGCACGCTTAATGCCCGCCGTCTCGGACGAATCGTTGAGCTTGGTCGAGGTGCCGTGGGCGTTGATGTAGAGGCCCTCGGAAGGCTTAACGTCGCCCTCGGCCACCGCCAGCGATATCGCACGGGCAATGCCGGCAGCCTCGGGATCGGGGCTCGTAATGTGATAGGCATCATCGGTGTTGCCGTAGCCCACGACCTCGGCATAAATGTGCGCACCGCGCGCCTGCGCATGTTCCATGCTCTCCAGCACGAGCACGCAGGCGCCCTCGCCCATCACAAAGCCGTCGCGGTCCGCATCAAACGGACGGCACGCCGTCGACGGGTCAGGATTAGTGGTGAGTGCACGGCAGGACGTAAAGCCCGCAACGGCATCGGGGATGATTGCGGCCTCGGCACCGCCGGCGAGAATCGCATCGGCATAGCCATGCTTGATGGCGCGGAACGCCTCGCCCACGGCATGGGCCGAGGTCGCGCACGCGGTCACCACGGGCAGGGTCGGGCCTTTTGCCTTGTGGCGGATCGCGATATTGCCCGAAGCCATATTGGTGATCATCATCGCAATCATATAGGGCGATGCGCGGCGAGGCCCCCGATTGGCAATCGTGTGGACGTTGTCGACGAGTGTCTGCATGCCGCCCACGCCTGAACCCACGTAGACGCCCAGGCGCTCGCGATCGATGACGCCTTCGACATCAAAGCCCGCATCGTGCATGGCCTCGTCCGAAGCCGCCATCGCAAACTGAACGCAGGGGTCCAGGTGCTTGGCGTCACGCTTGCCAAAGTACTCGTTGCCGTCAAAACCCTTGACCTCGGCCGCCACCTTAACGGCAAACGCATCGGTATCGAAGTGCGTGATCGGGCCGATGCCGCACGTGCCGGCGCACATGGCCGCCCAGGTAGCAAGCGCCGTGTTACCGAGCGGCGATACGGCACCGATACCGGTGATTGCAACTCTCTGTTCCATCTTGGTCTCCTCATCCAAGCCGTTGTTCGGCCCTGGTTTCTACATCGCCATTCCGCCGTCGACGCGCACGACCTCGCCCGTAATGTAGGCAGCCGCATCACTCGCCAAAAAGCGCACCACGCCGGCCACTTCCTCGGGGCGCGCCATGCGCTTTAGGGGAATCTGTTCCTCGCACGCCGCACGCACCTTATCCGATAGCTTTGCCGTCATATCGGTCTCGACAAACCCGGGTGCGACCGCGTTCGCTCGTACGCCGCGGGGCGCAAGCTCGCGCGCTACCGCCTTGGTCAGGCCGATGACGCCCGCTTTGGAGGCAGCGTAGTTGGCCTGCCCGGCATTGCCCATCAGGCCCACGACCGAGCTCATGTTGATGACGCAACCGCCGCGCTGGCGCATAAAGGTCTTGGTGAGCGCGCGCGTCATATTGAACGTGCCCTTGAGATTGACATCGAGCACGCGGTCGAAGGCATCGTCGCCCATACGCATGAGCAAGCCGTCGCGCGTGATGCCGGCGTTGTTGACGAGCGCCCAAATGGAGCCAAAGTCGTTGAGGACCGTCTCCATGCAAGTGTTGACGGCGGCTGGGTCGGCCACGTCACATTGATATGCGCGCGCCGTGGCGCCAGCCGCCTCACAGGCTTCGCACGTCTCGCGCGCCGCATCGACGCTGCCGGCATAGACGACGGCGATATCAAAACCGTCCTCCGCCAAGCCCACGGCACAAGCGCGACCGATGCCGCGCGAGCCGCCCGTGACCAGCGCCACGCGGCGCGATCCGTCGCGCTCGAGCGCGCCGTTGTTCAAGTTGCCCATGTCGTTCCTTTCGGGTTACAGCCCTGTGGGCTATGCGAGCTCGTCGGCAATAGCTGCGACCTGCTCGGCCGTTTCGCACGAATACACGCGGACGTCGCTCAACGTACGCTTGACCAAGCCCGACAGCGTTTTGCCGGGGCCGACCTCAATAAACGTGTCGATGCCTTGATCCTGCAGAGCATGCAGCGTGTCGACCCAGCGCACGGCATGACTCACCTGGTTGGCCAGCACCTCCGATGCCGCCTGCGGGTCGGCCGGATAAGGCGCCGCCGTCATATTTGCCATAACAGGAATGAGCAACGGGAACGGCGCGTGACCGGCCTCGATATATGCAGCAAGGCCACAGGTCGCCTCGGCCATATAGGGGCTATGGAATGCACCCGACACCGCGACCTTCATAGCGCGGCCGCCAGCCTCTTTTACTAGGACGTCGAGCTCCTGCAGCGCCTCGGGCGCTCCGGCCACAACCGTCTGCTGGGGGCTGTTGTAGTTGACCGGCCAGCAGTCCTCGCCGGCCTGTTTTGCCAAGCCCTCGACCTGCGCCGCATCGAGCTTGATGACTGCGCGCATGCCGCCCGGATGGCGCTCAGCCACCGTGGCCATAAGCGCCGCGCGCTCGCACACAAGCTCAAAGCCCGCTCGCGTATCGAACGCCCCCGCAAAGGTGAGTGCAGCGACCTCGCCCAGCGAGAATCCCGCACAAGCGGCAGGCACCACGCCGCGCTCGCGCAGGGC
>JAIIWC010000081.1 GCA_022745215.1 Collinsella sp.
CGGCACGGTTCTCGGCGTCCACGTCCACGCGGTCGATGCGCCCGCCAAGCGGCCAACCGGCATACTCGACCTTGAGCTCGTTGAAGGCGAACTCCAGGTAGCGCGGAGCAAAGGGGGCAAGTGCCTCGGACTCGTAGGCAAGCACGCCCTCCAGCTGCGGCAAGATCTCGGCCACCTGGCGCTCCTCCACCGCAGAGAGCGGCACCAGCGGGCCCTCCGTGCCTCGCTTGCCGGCGTGCTCGGTCAACGTCTCGTCAAAGACCTCGCGGAGCAGCTCCTGAACGCGCGGCAGATTCTCGGGCGTCACGCGCTCCATGCCCTCCTGGGGCAGGCGGGCATGCAGGTGCTCCAGCACATCGTGGACAAAGTTGCCCTTCTCCATATTTCCAAAGCCCGCGTCGATGGACTGGGGCTTCACGCGATACGACACGAACCAGCACAGCGGGCACGTCGAGTACGCCTCAATCTGCGAGGCGGACGTCAGGCGCGGCACGAGCGGCGCGTTCTCGCCCTCGCCATCGCGGCGACGCAGGACCAGGTACGGCACAGCCGCCTCACTCAAATGCTGAGGAGCCTCGCACGCGACGCGCTTGCACTCGATGCCCTCGCCGGCCGCTGGATCAAAATCGGCGACGATACCGCCCTCGCCCACGCACGAAACCCTGGCGGCGCCAGTGGCCTCGGCGTGCGCTCGAAGCTCGGTCCACGCGGCCGCCGGATAGCACTCGCGCGCCTGGCGATCGTGCGTCACGCGGGCAAGCGCAACCGGGCCGCGCGCAGCCTGCATCGCGCGGCCGAAGCGCACGCGCAACAAGGCGGCAGGTTCAAGCGTCACACCGCTGCGATCTAACTCTGACGTCAGCGTGGCCAGCGGGCCCTCTTCATGTGAGAGCGGATAACTGTCCAGGTCGACGTCGGCAAACAGCACGGCATCGTAGCTGTCGGGGCGCAGGGCCGCCGCATCGGCAAGCGACGCAAAGCACACCTGGGCGCGCGGTGCGCGGTCGACCTCGTAGGTCTCGTAATCGTATGCGGTGCTGCGCTTGTCCACCTTGGTACGAACGTCATCGAGCACGGGCACGGTCGCGGCCTGTGACACGTCGAGCGCACGGGCGTCGTTCATAAGGATGTCGATGGCATGGCGCAGCAGGGTCATCTCTGCCTGGCGACGAGCCTGACCGTCAAGGCCTCCAAGGGCGCGATCGGGCAGCGCCTCGGCGACGGCGAGCATGGCTTTGAGCGCCGTCACGGGTTTGTCGCGCCACAGCGCCTGAAACACGTCCGAGACCACGCACGGCACGTTCTTAAACCAGTTCTCATCACTGGCAGCCTTGCGCGAGGACCTGACCTGGCCCTGCACGCTCTGCAGCAGGCTCTTGACGGCCGTGGTGGTCTTGCCGCGCGACAGGCGCATGTTCTTGTCGAAGGTGCGGGCGCTGGCGGCATCGGCACCCGAAAGCGGACTGTAAATCCAGTCGGTAAGCTCCGGCGCGGGCCACCACTCGGTCTTGGAGGCGGCGCCCTCGTCGGCGGCCTTCATGCGCTCGATCAGATTGGCGAGCGCCGAGAACTGCCTGCCCGCGATGGATTGGGAAAACGCCGTAAACTCGGTTGTCTCGGCCGCAATATGACGCGCCGCCAAACGGGCGGCGAGTTCACCGAACAGTTGGGGCGCCCGGGCAGACACCACGAGCACGCGCACGGGGTCCACGGACGCCGCGACACCGCCGTCGACTGCGGCGTCCTCACACGTTTTTACCAGCTCATCGACTGCATCCACATAGGCGTGGGCGCGGGCGTGAGGTCCGGCAACCTCTACAAAAGTAGGCTGAGTGGCGGGCTTGGAGGCAGTCTGGGGCGCAGCGGCACCCTCCCCCAGCGGCGCAGCCTCAAACAGCACACCGCGGGCATCAAAGGCGGCAGCAAGTTCCTCGCGCATTGCCGCCTGCTCGCGGGCAAGCAGCACAACGACCTCTCCCCCATTGTTCGCCACGGCCGACAGCAGCTCGAGCAGGCCGTGCGTAAACGATGTGGTGCCGCGCACGCATACGGCGCGGGTGCACGCCGGCAGGCTATCGGCCAGGACACCGGCCATAATATCAGCCGCCTCGCAGGGCTCGACCATGTCTCGACGGTCCAAGCCGCTCGCATAGGCACTCAACAGCTCGAACACGCGAGCCTCGGCGTCGCTCTTGGGATCGGGCTGGCAAACGTCGCCGCAGCAGCGCTCGGCACCCGTTCCCGCTACGCCCGGCAGTACATCGCGGGCCATGCGCGCGAGCATGCGCACCGTGCCCTGACTGCGCGAAAGCGGCTGCAGATCGGCATCGTCGCGACGGGCGATCATGTCCGAGAACAGCATCTGGCGCTGCATATTGTCGACGAAGCTGCGGCCATCGCCCATAAGCTCCCACAGAGAACGAAGCCACGACGCGGGGGTTTTGTAGTCAACGCCCAGCGAGACGCCAGCAACCGCAGCATCGTGACGACACAGGTCGAGTTCGGCAAACGAGGGCGCCAGCAAAACGGCACGCCCGTGGCGGGCAACCAGGTCGGCGAGCAACGCCGCCTCGGCGTCGCTCAAGTCCGCACCGGTATTGGTGGTATAGATTCGAACAGGCATGGTCCTCCACTCAAACCGTTCGCAATAATCAATGCATCCATCCTACCCGCCCACGCGGACAGATTTGCCCCACGCCAACAGATTTGATCCCTCGGGGACGGAGGAAAACGGATCACCGAGGGGTCAGTCTAACCCGGTGATCCGTTTCCTCCGTCCCCGAGGGATCAAAAAACCGCCCCCGAAGGGACGGTTCTGCGCAATTCGTTTTTGCCGCTGGCCTACTCGCCATCCTCCAGTTTGATGAGGATCTTGCGATAGCCACCGTACTCGCCATTAAGCGCCTTGGACACGCGGCTCACCGTGGTGGACGAAGCGCCGGTGCGGGCCTGAACCTCAACATAGGGCTCGCCCTCATCCAGATAGCGCGCGACCTGCAGGCGCTGCGATAAATCGCAAATCTCGCGCGGCGTGCAGATATCGGTTAAAAACGCCTGGATATCGTTCTCGTCATCCAAAAGACTAAATGCGTGGACCAGCTGCTTGACATCAGGCTTGTCAAACATGTTCTCGATATTCATCGATCACCGCCAAACCCGCCATAAGGCATCGAAGTTGATACTGACATCGGGCATCGTTCGCCCGTAATATGCAATAAAACTATGCATGGGCTATTTGCCCGTAGCAGTGTAGCACACCACCAAACTAAAGCGACAAGACTCTCTGCCAGCGGCACGTTTTTCAGGACGAACGCCGTTTAGAAACCGAATGCGCACGTAAGCTCCACGAATATTTGAGACAATGGGCGCCCAAACACCGCGGCGCGCCCGCGCAACCATCCAAGTCGCCGCCGCAAGCCGCTTCACGCGACGCCAGCAACCCCGGCGCAAGAAAGGATTCACGCCATGCGCTTTATGCTTAACTGGCTCTTCACCTCGATCGCCATCGCGATCGCCACGTTCCTCGTCCCCGGTATCCAACCCTTCGGCTTTGCCGAGGCCTGGGTCTGCTTTGCCTTTGTGGGACTGTTCCTCAACATCGTCGATTCGTTCGTCAAACCGTTCCTCACGGTCATCTCGCTGCCGCTCACAATCATTACGCTCGGCATTTTCCAGCTCGTGCTCAACAGCTTTATGCTGGAGCTCGCCAGCTACCTGTCGGTCAACCTGTTGGGCGTCGGTATCTCCATCGCCGGCTTTGGCTCGGCCTTTATGGGCAGCATCCTAGTGTCCATCATGCGCAGCATCCTCGATAGTCTTGCCGAGGACTAAAACGGCCATTCCGACCGTGTCCGTCTCAACAGCCCAAAACGAAGGCCGCCCATCGCAAAAATGGGCGGCCTTCTTATTTGTCAATCCTCAGAGGGCAAGAGAATCTACCATTTCCGCCCCGTCCCCACATGGCAGGTGGGCTAGATGACGTAGTCGTAGCCTTCGTTGGGAGCGACGAGTGCATCGAGCGTCACACCGTCGAGGTAGTCGTTGATGAGCTTGTCCAGGTTCTTCCACACGTCGAGCGTGGGGCACTCGTCCGAACGCGAGCAGCCCTTGCAGTCGCCGTCTAGGCATGCGACCGGCGCCAGGCTGCCCTCGGTCAGGCGCAAAATCTCGCCCACCGTGTACTGCTCGGGCGGGCGCGTGAGCACATAGCCGCCGCCCTTGCCGCGCATGCCCGAGAGCATATTGGCACGCACGAGCGTGGCCAAAATGTTCTCCAGATATTTCTCCGAAATCCCCTGACGCGCGGCGATCTCTTTGAGAGGAATGCGTCCTGCCGCCTGGTGCTCGGCCAAGTCGACCATAACGCGCAGGGCATATCTGCCCTTTGTGGAAACCAACATATATATAGCTGCCTTTCGGTCTTTTAATTCGTAGAAATTCTAGCCGAAATATTGGTTTTGGAAATACCTATTCCCGTCAAGATGGTTAATCGACTCGTAATAATCTTCTATTTCCTATTGCGTTACTAGGCTTTGGTGTCTACTATGCTTGCCAACAGCAAAACGAACAACCCATAAGGTTTGTGGGTTTCGCTGTTACACACACCGTAAAACCACACGGTATCCAGTCATTTGAACACTTTGGAGGTTCACCATGAGCAATGTTTACACGTCCATCGATCAGCTTATCGGCCACACTCCGCTTCTGGAGCTCACTCACTTTGAGGCCGATGAGGACCTCAAGGCCCGCGTGCTCGTCAAGCTGGAATACTTCAACCCCGCCGGCTCCGTCAAAGACCGCGTCGCCAAGAACATGATCGACGAGGCCGAGAAGGCCGGCAAGATCGTGCGCGGCGGCGACTACACCATCATCGAGCCCACGAGTGGCAATACCGGCGTCGGCATCGCCTCGGTGGCGGCGGCTCGCGGCTACAAGGTGATCATCACCATGCCCGAGACCATGTCCGTCGAGCGTCGCAAGCTTATGCAGGCATATGGCGCACAGCTCGTGCTCACCGACGGCTCCAAGGGCATGAAGGGCGCCATCGCCAAGGCCGAGGAGCTGCAGAAGGAGACGCCCAACAGCATTATCGCCGGTCAGTTTGTGAACCCTGCCAACCCCGCCATCCACAAGGCCACGACCGGCCCCGAGATCTGGGATGACACCGACGGCCAGGTCGACATCTTCGTCGCCGGCGTTGGCACCGGCGGCACCGTGACCGGCGTGGGCGAGTTCCTCAAGGAGCAGAATCCCGAGATTCAGGTCGTCGCCGTCGAGCCCGCCACCTCCCCGGTGCTCTCCAAGGGCCAGGCCGGCCCGCACAAGATCCAGGGTATCGGCGCCGGCTTTGTGCCCGACGTCCTCGACACCCAGATCTATGACGAGATCATCCCCGTCGAGAACGACGACGCCTTTGCCACCGGCCGCGCCGTGGGCCACAAGGAGGGCGTGCTCGTGGGCATTTCGTCCGGCGCCGCCGTGTGGGCCGCGCTACAGCTGGCCAAGCGCCCCGAGAACGAGGGCAAGACCATCGTGGCGCTGCTCGCCGATACCGGTGAGCGCTACCTGTCCACGGCGCTCTTCCAGGACTAGGGCCCGTCGCCCATAGGTTGAGCCCAGGACGAACCGGTCTCCTCTCTCCCGGCAGGGTTGATTTCCGATCTCAGCCGAACACGTTGAGCGGATAGACCGTTCCCGCAGCTAGCCGAACGCCCCCGAGGCCCCATCCGGGCCCCGGGGGCGCCGT
>JAIIWC010000019.1 GCA_022745215.1 Collinsella sp.
TTTATCGCGAGTTCCGCACGAACAGGAGGCCACTTAATGTGGCCTCCGTCGTGAGCAGGACTGTCCGAGCAGGAAAGTTCATATATGGCGGCAGGCGCCCGCCCCGTTCCCGAGGGGCATCTCTCAAGCAAAAACTGTCGTTCGGTAAAGCCCGAGGTCAGTGGCGTTTTATAACGAGAAATTCAAAAGAATTTGAAAATCCATTACAAATTTGCGTTGACTTTAGGTAACTAAAGTTTCATACTCCTTTTCAACCACTGGGGGATGTGAACACGCACGGATCGTTCACATCATGATTGAAGAGGATTTCTTAGACATGTTCACGCATCAGCTAAACATTATCAGCGTAGTAATTATCTGATGCGGGTTAGCACATACAGCTAGCCCGTACGATAACGGGCGGCTGATGAAGATGAGGGCCGTCGAGCGCAACCGACGGCCCTCATTTTTTATGTCTAGGAAGTTCTTTTTAGAGGAGGAAATGCAATGAACGGAGTTTTGCTCATGGTTGTGGCCGCGGCGGTGCTCGCCTGCGGCTATCTGGGCTATGGCCGCTGGCTGGCCAACAAGTGGGGCGTTGACAAGGATGCCCTCACGCCGGCCAAGCGCATGAAGGACGGCAACAGCTTCTCGCCCGTCTCCGCCTTTACCGCGTTCTCGCACCAGTTCAGCTCGATCTGCGGTGCTGGCCCTGTCACGGGTACGATCGTCGCCATGGCCTTTGGCTGGCTGCCCGTCGTGCTCTGGGTCCTCGTCGGCGGCATCTTCTTTGGCGCCGTCCACGACTTTGGCGCCCTGTACGCCTCGATGAAGAACAACGGCAAGTCCCTGGCTCAGCTCATCGAGAAGTACATCGGCAAGACCGGCCGCCGCCTGTTTCTGCTGTTCTGCTGGCTGTTCTGCATCATCGTCATCGCCGCTTTCACCGACATGGTCTGCAAGACGTTCATGTTCACCCCGGCCGTTGACGCTTCTGGTGCTGCTACCGGTGCCATCGACTTCACCAAGTCCTATGCCGCCGGCTGCGCTGGTACCATCTCCATCCTGTTCACCTTCGTCGCTATCGCCTTTGGTTGGGCCCAGAAGAAGTTCAACCTCACCGGCGCTGCCGAGTTCGTCACCGGTGTGGTGCTCATGGTTCTCATGTTCGCCGTCGGTATGCAGTTCCCGGTCTACCTGGATAAGTTCCAGTGGTTCGCCGTCGTCATGGTCTACCTGGTCTTTGCCGGTGCCATGCCCATCCAGATGCTCAAGACCCCTCGCGACTACCTCACTTCCATCATGATGATCGTCATGATCGTTTGCGCTGTCCTTGGCATCGTCGTCCTGGGCGTCAACGGTCAGGCCACCATCACCGCTCCGGTCTTCACCGGCTTCTCCACTGCCTCCGGCATGATGTTCCCGGTCCTGTTCGTCTCCGTCGCTTGCGGTGCTCTCTCCGGTTTCCACAGCCTTGTTTCTTCCGGCACCTCTTCTAAGCAGGTCGAGAAGGAGCAGGACGCCGTCAAGGTCGGTTATGGCGCCATGGTCGTCGAGTCCTTCGTCGGCATCCTTGCCATCATCGTCGCCGGCATCATGTTCTCCGACATGAACACCGCCGGTACCGGCGCCCTCAACGCCGGCGTCGCTTCCACCCCGTTCCAGATCTTCGCCGCTGGCATCTCCCGCGGTATGCAGGCCTTCGGTGTTGACGGCACGCTCGCTACCGTCTTTATGACCATGAACGTTTCCGCTCTGGCCCTGACCTCGCTCGATGCCGTCGCCCGCATCGCCCGCACCTCGTTCTCCGAGTTCTTTGCCCAGACCAACGACGCCCTGGCCATCGAGTCCAAGGCCGGCTACATGAAGGTTCTCGGCAACCCCTGGTTCGCCACGGTCGTCACCCTGCTTCCCGGTCTCGCCCTTGCCTTTGGTGGCTATGCCAACATCTGGCCGCTCTTTGGTGCTTCCAACCAGCTGCTCGGCGGTATGACCATGATCACCCTCGCCGTGTTCTGCAAGTGCACCGGCCGCAAGGGCTGGATGCTCTACGTGCCCGTCGCCTTCCTGCTCTGCTGCACCTTCACCTCGCTGGTCCAGAGCGCCATGGGCTGCATGACCGCTGTCCAGGCTTACGGCTTCTTCGGCACCATCCCGGCTACCGCCACCACGGCCGCCGTCTCCGTCGCCGCCACCAAGGGCCTGCAGCTCGTTTTCGCCGTCCTGCTGATGGTCCTGGGCCTCATCGTCGCCGTCAACTGCCTCAAGGAGTTCTTCGGCAAGGAGGCCGGCTCCATGCCTGACGAGGAGCCCGAGTGGTCCGAGATGGGCAAGGCCGAGTACGGTCGCGCCGCTGCCGCTGAAGCTCCTGCCGATGCCGAGGCCGCCAAGGCCTAGTCGGTCGGACGGGTTGAATCTCCCATCTATTTGACTCGGAAAGACCGGGTCCGCAATCAAGCGGACCCGGTCTTTTTTCTTGTGAGAACAGGTGGTGCAGGGGCGTTCTCGCAGATGTTTTGCGTGGATAGGCTCGTGCGTTGTACCATATGGACGTATATGTGTGCATATGAAAGGGGCCCCGTGGCCAAGACGGTATATTCCGATAATCAAAACAATGTCGATGCTCTGGCTGAGCGCCTGAGCAGCCAGACATCGCTTTCTGCTGAGCGTGCCAAGCTGGTTGCCTACGATCTGCTTTGCCGTAAGGCGCTCAAGATTAAGTCGAGTGCACTGGCGCAGATTTTCCGCTCCGTCGATAAGGAATGCGACACCAAGGCGATGCGCGATGAGCTTATCGAGGCAAATATCGTGACCAAGATCGAGGGTAGCGGCATTAACGGGCGCCCGGCGTTCTATACCATCAATGCTGAGATCCGCGATGCCCAGGAGCAGCCTGCCGAGTCCGTCGAAGATTTTGTCGTCGAGGATTCCGCTGACGTGCCTGCTGTGGAAGAAGTTGCTCCGCATGAGCATGTCGATACCGATGAGTTGCTCGATGAGAACGTCGTGCGCGCCTTTACGGCCAAGGCAGGACGCGGCGGTTTTGGCGGGGGTGGCAAGCGCGATGCGCAGCGTCGTGCCCAGCAGGAGCGTTTTCGTCGTGCCGTGGCTCAAAAGGACGGGGCCGATATCGAGGCTGTCGAGAACGAGCCTGTCGCCGAGCCCCGGGAGCCTGTGAAAGAGCAAAAGTCCGCTGAGCCTCGGGAGCCCAAGTATCGTCGCGGTGCGCACTTTAAGGCCGAGCAGCAGGATGCTGCGCGCGAAGTCGAAAAGCCTGTCGAGACCGTGGATGCGGCTGACGAGCCGGCCAAGAAGGCCCCGGGCTCGTGTCGTCCCGGTCGAGGCTTTGCGGGTCGTGCGTATCCCGTAAAGCGTCAGGAAAAGGTCGATCAGGTTCCGGAGACACGCGCCGAGAAGGCCGAGAAGCCTGCCGAGCCGGAAGTTCGTGAACAGAAGCCTGTTGAGCAAAAGGTTGCGTCCGATGCTGAGGCCCAGGGCCAGCAGCCTGCGAACGAGCAGACGGGGGAGGGCACTTCGAACAAGCCTCGCCGCCGTCGCCATCGCGGTGGTCGTGGCTCAAATGCCCAGACTGCTGCCGAACAGGGAACGACGCGCGACGAAGATGTGAAGGCAGACACTCCGGTGGAGCAGCCCAAGCGTCGGTCGGCGAAGGAGGGCAAGTCCGAGCGCTCGCAAAAGCAGGCGTCTACGCCGAAGGGCGAGCACAATGTTCAAGGCGATTCTGGGCGCAAGTCTCAGAAGAAGCCCGAGTCTGCCGCGGCAGATGCTGCTGCCCGGCAGGCCGAGACGACTGCCCACGGCGAGGTTTCGGCATTTGCCCTGGCCCGCGTTTTGGGCAGGCAGCTGCTCAAGGTCGTCCCCACGCCCACGGCGCTCTCCAAGATTAAGGAGCAGCAGACTCAGATCGTTAAGGTCGAGGGCAAGGACGGCAAAAAGGCTCCGCAGCGCGCTCAGCACAACGAGATGTCCAATCGCAAGATTGCCGAGGAAATCGCAATTATCCAGGCTTGGATTGAGCAGAACTGCGGCGCCGACACGCCGGTTGCCTCGCGTCGCCAGCGCGCCTATCAGATCTTTAATGACGAGAAAGCCTTTGACGGCAAGCACGGCGAGCGCTTGATCAGGCGTATGACCGAAAAGGGCATCAGCATGCAGGCGATTAAGGTCGCCCCCAACCGCCCCGTGCACTTTACGGGCTTCTTTACGCTGGGTGCCGACAAGCCGTTCATTATGGTCGAGAACTTGGATACCTACGACGAGATCGTCAAGCTTCTGCGCGGCCGCAAGCACGCCAGGCTCTTTGGCACCAAGGTGGGCGGCGTGATCTTTGGCGGCGGCTGCAAGGCGAGCGTCTCGCATGCACTGGACGATTATCTGGCCGAGATCGGCTATCGCTTTAACTACGTCTACTACGTGGGCGACATCGATCGAGAGGGCGCTCGCATCGTCGAGCAGGCCCGCAATGCCAACGTTGTTGAGATTCGCCTGCATGCCGGTATGTACCGCGCTATGCTCGCCGAGCATAAGCGCCGCGTGAAGGCCGGCGGAGAGTGTGAGCCCGCGGCGGCCAACCAGGGCGTGCCGCAGAACCTGGCGGCGACGATCAAGGACCTACCCATGGTTACGCGCGTGCAGTTCCGCAACGTGCTGCGCGAGGGCGGGCGAATTCCGCAGGAGATCCTGATGACGGCCGACTATCGGGATGGCGACTCGGGAAGCTTCGACCGCATGCTGAACAATTAGCTCCGCCGTTCTACCGAACGGCGGTCTTCTTGACGCTGCGAGGGGCCCTGGCACGGCAATCTGACGTTCAACTTCGGCGGCGCGACCAGAAGGTCAGCGCCGCCTTGTTTCACGTCACCTTGCCATACCAGGGCCCCTCTCGCTGTCACGTCCAAAACATCGAGGTTAAGTGGCCTCCTGTTCGTGCGGAACTCGCGACAAACTTAATGCCCGGCCCGTCGGGGCCACACGACACGTTGTAGAAGGCGGCTCGCTTTTCGGAATTGGGCTGATATTTCAAGATGTAAGGCGCTCTTGGTCCTAATGGGCTTGGGGCGCCTTCGCGTTTCCTCGGCTTCGCACCCTTGCGGGTTCGAATCCCTCCGCTTGCCCACAAGAAAGCGCCCTGGGCCGTTATGGGCTTAGGGCGCTCAGTTTTAATGGCTGGGACGGAGGGATTCGAACCCCCAACAGCCGGCACCAAAAACCGGAGTTCTACCGTTGAACTACGTCCCAATGTGTGGTGTTGCCCAAAAGCAACTCGTCTAGTTTACCTAATCTGCGAGGGCATCGCAAACGCCGTCGAGTAGGCGTACGGCGAGCGTTTGCGCGTCGCTGGCCGTGAAGGTGCCGTTGTAGCGCGTCATGCCCGTGAGCTCAATGCGAATGCGAGCCGGCTTCTGCTGCGCGGCGACATTGGCGGTGCGGATGCGCTGGGCCAGGTTGTGGCACTCGGCGAGGGCAATCGTGGCGCGTGGCGCGGCGTCGGCGGGCAGCTCGTCGCTTGCGATCTCGAGCACCAGGTCAACGTTGGTTGGGACCTCGGAGTCGCAGAGCATCATGCCGCTATTGTCGGTCGTTGCCGTGGCGATATTCCACATGCGCGACGCAACACTGCGCGCGATGGGGTCCTCGCCGATAACGGCAATCTGGAAGCGCTCGAGCACGTTGGCGGCGCGAGCAAAACCGATGCGGGACTCGGCTTCGGTGACCGAGGGCTTGCCCTCCCACACATGGTGCAGGCGGTTGATGTAGGCGTAGGTGTCCTGGAAGGCCATGCCGTCGGCAAACAGGCCGACATTTTCCTGGAACTGCTGCAGGGCGGCCTCGGTATGCGGACCAAAGTAACCGTCGTCCTCGCCGCAGGCAAAGCCCAAAACGTTGAGAGCGCGCTGCAGGGCCTGCACATCGGCGCCATGGAAATTGGGCATGCGCAGATACAGAGTGCGGTCGCCCAGCTTATATGAGGCGTCGACCAGGGCGCTCCAACAGGGGATATCGACGGCATGACCGGCAGCAAGGCCGCTGTCGAGCCTGAAGGTGCTGACGGCCTGCTCGGTGGTGGTGCCAAAGCGCTTGTCGGCAACCTCGGTGTCATCGATTGTATAGCCGAGCTGCAGAAGGCGGGACTGGACGTCCTCGACGGCTGCTCCCTGCATGCCCGTTGTAATAGGTTCCATGAACGAACCCCTTTCGGCGTACCATTCGTACTATTTGAGCGTGTGTCGGATAGACAACGCAAAGGGATGCATAAACATGCACTCAACAGTGTAGCAAGTTGTACCCAAATACGCTGCTGACAGGTTTTATAACCCCCGCTAGTTAAGGCGCTCCACAAAGAAATCTGCCATGGAGAGGAACAGTTCACGTGCATGCGGGTCGAGCGAAACGTCCTCGATGGCCGCTTTGGCCTTGGCGGTCAGGTCGAGCGCATAAGTGTGGGCGTAATCGATAGAGCCGGTCTCCTGGAAGATCTCCACGGCGCGCGCGAGTTGCGCGGGGTCCTCGGTGCCCGAGGAAAGGATCGCTTCAATCTCGTCGTGATAGCGCTCATCAGACAGGGCGTGCACGGCAACGAGCGTGCGCTTACCCTCGGTGATGTCGGTGCGGAAGTCCTTGTTGGCGGCCTCCTTGGTGCCGATCAAGTTGAGCAGGTCGTCTTGAATTTGGAAGGCAAGGCCCGTGTGCAGGCCAAAGGCGCGCAGCGCCTCAATTTGCTCCTCGCTGCCTCCGCCAATGATGGCTCCGGTGGCAAGCGGCGTGGCTCCGCTGTAGTACGCGGTCTTGTGCGTCGCCATGTCCAGATAATCGTCGACCGAGATATCGAAGCGTGCGTCACGGACCCAGCCCAAGTCGAGCGCCTGGCCCTCGATGGTGCGAACGATCATCTCGGTGAGCTCGTGGAGCACGCGCAGCTTCACGTCGGACTCCAGCGTGGGGTCGTCGAGAACCGTCTTGGTGACCATGGTGAGCGCTAGGTCGCCACAATTGATGGCAAGCCCCGTGCCCTCGGTGAGGTGCATGCAGGGCTTGCCGCGGCGCAGCTGTCCGTTGTCGGCGATGTCGTCGTGGATGAGTGCGCCCGACTGAAAGTGCTCGATGGCCGCCGCGGCGCTGCGGGCGCTCTCAAAGCTGCCGCCTACCGCGGTGGCGGCGAGCATGCAGATGAGCGGGCGGTGGCGCTTGCCAGCGTTTGCCGTAAATGCCGAGAGCGGGGTATACAGGTAGCGCTCGATATCGGCGGAAGTCGCCTGTCCGTCAAAGAACGTGGCCAGATAGTCGTTAATCTGGTCAAAGTGCTGGGTTAAAAAGCTGGTAAACGGACTGGACACGGGTTCTCGCATTCTTTGATAGGTTGCATCGTTGCATTATGCAGACAACATATTGCCACATTAGGGCGTCGAGCGCGGCGGTTGAAGACGATTGGTCCATGCGGCCGCAAGTGCGGTAGGGGCTTGGCTAGATAAGCCCAAAGTGTTCGAGCGCGGTGACGACGCCGTCGTGGTCGATGCTGTCGGTGACATAGTCGGCCTTTTCCTTGAGGAAGTCCGGTGCGTTGCCCATGGCGATACCGACATCGACGGCGTTCATCAGCGAGATGTCATTGCTGGCATCACCGATGCCATACACCGTTCCATGGTTGGGGTCGAGAGCGTCGAGTACGGACTGGATACCCTCGCGCTTGGTGCATTCGCGAGGCGAAATCTCGGTCACTTCGAGCTCGAGCTCGTTAAAGCAGAGCAGCGGCTCAAACGCTTGATCCTGAGCGATGCGGTTGGCAAGCGACGTGGACATTAAGATCTTGTAGGCGCTGTAATGTTGCAGCTGCGTAATTGCATCGCCCACGGTGCGGGCGTATCCGGGGGCGTCGGGCGCATCGGCACTCATGCGAACGACGCCATTGAGTCCCTCAAAACGAATCACTTCGTCCGATTGCTCAAGAATGGGAGCAAGGCGCTGCAGCATGCCGGGCGTCATCGCCAAATCGCGAATCACGTGTCCCTCAAGTTCGACATAGCCACCCGCGAGGCAGACGATGCCGGTCCAGGGCAGCTCGAGCAGCTTTGGATGGATGCAGCTCAGCGTGCGCCCTGTGCAGATAAACGCCATATTGCCCTTGGCGACAAAATCACGGATGGCTTGCGAGACCGCTTCATTGGGATAGGGGGAGAGGTCTCGCTCGCTCTCGGGAAGCTCTTGTGCCACTCGAGGGTCTTGCCAGGCGAGTGTTCCGTCGATATCGAAGAAGCAGATATCGCCGCGCTTATGGGCTGCGCTGGCGGCAGGGGAGGCCGAGGTGGTGGGCACAAATCCCGGCTCGAGGCCCATGATCTGGTCAAAATGCTCTTTAACGCGGGGAACGGAGATGCCAATAATCACCTGGGCGGTCTTGCCCGTAATGATGAGGCCCTTGGCGCCCACCGCGACAAACGACGCATTATCTGCAACGATGGAAGGGTCTACGACCTCGACGCGCAGGCGCGTGGCGCAGTTGGTTGCGCCCACGATATTGCCAACGCCACCTAAAAGCTGAATTACCCGCTCAGCGAGGACGTGATCTTGATCGGATTGAATACTGACCTCGCCATTGGGAGATTGTTCTTTGACAAAGCCGCTTCCCGTTAAACGATCGATTGCCGCGCGATTGGAGGCATGATTCTCGCGGCCCGGCGTCTTAAGGTCATAGACCAAGATGAGTGCTCGAAAACTAACAAAAAAGATGAGGCTAAAGGCAAGACCGATACCGAGCGCCAAAAGGTAGGAGCCGGCATGCATTCGCATGAGTGGGATGAAGTTGAAGGCCGTCATTTCCATGAGACCGCCCGAGAAGATGCCGACGATGCCAAAGAAGTTCATGGTCATGGCAAGGCAGGAGGACAGGACGGCGTAGAGCAAAAAGAGTCCGGGATAGGTGAACATAAAGAGAAACTCGAGCGGCTCGGTGACGCCGCAGACCACCGAGGCGACGATGGCGGGCAAAAGGATGACCTTAAGGCCGGCGCGGCGTTCGGGTTTGGCGGTGAAATAGAATGCTGCCGCGATGGCGGGAAGGCCAAAGAGCTTGCCCCAGCCGGTGGCGGTAAAACCTGCCCAGGGCGCAAGTTCATTTAAAGGGCGCGTGCTATGGGAGAGAATGGGGAGCAGGTTGGTCCACGTGGCGTAAATACCGTCGTGAATGACCAGATTGTCGTAATAGATGGGCATATAGAGCAGATGGTGCAGCCCCATGGGCTCGAGCGCTCGCTCCAAAAACACAAAGATGCCCACGCCGAAGGGGCCGACGCCCGCAAGTGCGTGGCGCAGCGTTTCGGTCACAGCGTATGCGAAGGGCACGATGGCGGCCGAGATGGCGGCAAGGGCAAACACGGCAAAAAAGCTGATGAGGTAGACCAGCGAGGAACCCGAGAAGGTGCCGAGCCAATCGGGAACCTTGACATCGTAGAAGCGGTCATGGATGGCAACGACGGTTGCCGACACCGCCAGCGGGCCGATAATGCCGGTGTCGAGCGTCTTGATGCCGTCGATGACGGTGATGCCGCTGGCGGGGGTCAAAGACGACGGGTACTTAAGTCCAAGGTTGTCTCCGCTCAGCTTAATGATCTCGCTCAAAAAGAAGCAATAGGCAAAATAGGCCACGAGTGCCTCGAGGCAGCAGCGTGCCGGTTGCTTTTGGGCAAGACCGATAGGCAGCGCTACGGCAAAAAGGAGCGGGAGACGTTTAAAGACCGTCCACGAGCCGCGCTGGATGATGGTCCAGAAAACGTACCAAGGGGTTCCGTATACGGCGAGATCGCCGACGATGTCTACGGTCGTGGCGAGGGCGGAGATGCCGACCATGAGGCCTGATATAGAAAACAGCATGGCGGGCGCGAACATGGCTCCGCCAAAACGTTGGATTTTCTGCAGCATAATATGCCTTCCGGATGCAACATGCTGTGCGAGCAAGAACGTTTAAACAATGAACTCATTGTAGAGGACTGGCTGCTTGCCACATTGACGGTTTTGATTCGGTCCGATTTGGGTTTCGGGGGAACCGTCGACGGTAAATAATCCGTGCTTTACCGATAATCGGTTTAAACAACTTTAAGAAATGCTATCGTGCCTAGCCATACATATTCATTAGAGGTGAAATCATGCCAAAAGCGATTTACGAAGGAATCTACCGCGAGATCCGTTCGCGCATCATCAACGGGACCTATGCGTTTCAGGAGATGCTGCCAACCGAAGCCGAGCTGACCGCGGAGTTTGGCTGCACGCGCAATACCGTTCGACGCGCCTTGAGCATGCTGGCCGACCAGATGTTTGTGCAGCCTATACACGGTAAGGGCGTGCGCGTTATTTGGCTTAAGGGCGAAACCGACATGCTGGGCGCACTCGAAGAGGTTGAGTCGTTTGGCGAGTTCGCAAAACGCAACAATGCCGTCGCATCGACCGAGGTCAAGTCTTTTGAACATTTGATTTGCACTGAGCAACTCTCTCGCCGCCTGGGCTTTAAGGTGGGCGAGGAGCTGATTCGCGTAGTGCGTGTCCGAAGCCTCAACGGCAGCGCGCGCCAAGTGGACCATGGCTACTTTTTGGCGTCGATCGCCAAGGGCCTGACCCCCGAGATTGCGGCGGATTCTATCTACGGCTATCTGGAGCACAAGCGCGGCGTCAAAGTGATGGCGAGCCGTCGTACGGTGAGTGTCGAGCTCGCCAACGATGAGGACTGCAGCTATCTGGACCTTGGCAAGTACAACTGCGTCGCCGTTATGGAGAGCCAGTCGTACACCTCGGACGGCATCTTGTTCGAGGTCACGCATGCCCGCACACACCCCGAGATCTTCCATTACCGCGTCAATTCCAAGCGATAGCCGGCTAGCTCGCAGCCTGACGAGACTCATGCCCTCAAAGCGAAAACGCCCGGTCAAACCGACGATGCATCGGCTTGATCGGGCGTTTTCTCTGCATTCGATAACAAATAATTGTTTATACAAAACTTGTCAAGTATCAAGTCGAAATTACCGTTCACCGAAGTTTTTCTACCGCTCTAGTAATACTTGTTCAAACAACTAGCCAAATAGCGTATTGTTCAAATCAGCAAAAGGGGCAAAGTCCCCGAGCCAATCTCCGAAGGCGGCGGCAAAGGGTGCCGCCACGGTGTGAAAGGGTGGATTGTAATGAAGAACGAAATGAGCAGAAGGCAGTTCCTGGGCTTTGCTGGTTCCGCGGCTGCGGTTCTTGGTCTGGGTCTCGTGGGCTGCGGTGGTTCTGCCGGCTCCGGCTCCTCTGCTTCTGGTGACGCTGCCGAGGTCTACTTCCTCCAGTTCAAGCCCGAGGTCGACAAGGAGTGGAAGGAGATCGCCAAGGCGTACAAGAAGGAGAAGGGCGTCGAGGTCAAGATCGTGACCGCCGCCTCCAACACCTACGAGGAGAAGCTCAAGTCCGAGATGTCCAAGAGCTCCGCTCCGACGCTGTTCCAGGTCAACGGCCCCACCGGCCTTAAGAACTGGAAGGACTACTGCGCCGATCTTTCCGACACCAAGCTCCGCGGCGAGCTCATCGACGACTCCCTGGCGCTGCAGTCCGACGGCAAGGATCTGGGTATCGACTGGGTTCAGGAGAGCTACGGCATCATCTACAACAAGGAGCTCCTCGAGAAGGCCGGCTACAAGGCCGAGGACATCAACTCCTTCGACAAGCTGAAGGCTTGCGCCGATGACATCCAGGCCCGCAAGGACGAGCTCGGCGTTGACGGTGCCTTCACTTCCGCCGGTATGGATGACTCCTCCAGCTGGCGCTACACCACCCACCTCGCCAACCTCCCGCTCTACTACGAGTTCGAGAAGGAGCACAACCAGGAGGACGACGAGATCAAGGGCGAGTATCTCGACAACTTTAAGCAGATCTTCGACCTGTACATCACCGACTCCACCTGCGATCCTTCGCAGCTCGCCTCCAAGACCGGTGACGACGCCACCAACGAGTTCGCAACCGGCAAGGCCGTCTTCTACCAGAACGGCTCTTGGGCCTACGCCGACCTCACCAAGGCCGGTATGACCGACGATCAGCTCGGCATGCTGCCGATCTACATCGGCGTCGACGGCGAGGAGAACCAGGGCCTGTGCTCCGGCGGCGAGAACTACTGGTGCGTCAGCTCCCAGGCTTCCGAGGATGCCCAGAAGGCCACCGAGGACTTCATGTATTGGTGCGTCACTTCTGACACCGCCACCAGCATCATCGCTGACAAGATGGGTCTGACCGCCCCGTTCAAGAGCGCTAAGGAGACCACCAACGTCTTCTCGCAGCAGGCCGTTGCTATGGCCAAGGACGGCAAGAAGACCGTTGCTTGGGACTTCGTTTACATCCCCTCTGAGGAGTGGAAGAAGAACCTCAAGCAGGCTCTCATCGCTTATGCTGCCGACAACACCAAGTGGGACGGCGTCAAGAACGCCTTCGTCGATGGCTGGAAGACCGAGAAGGCTGCTTCCGAGTAAGCAGTTGCTGCCCAAGCTATCTGATTAGCGACAGGGGGCGGGCAGACGTAGGTTTGCCCGCCCCCTGCATATTGAAAGGACCCTTCTATGGGCAAAGCACTCAAGCGCTGGTGGCCGCTCTTTATGCTGCCCACGTGCCTGGCGTTTATGATCGGGTTCGTGATTCCCTTTATCCAGGGTTTCTATCTCTCGTTCTGCCAGTTTATTACCATCAATAACGCGCACTTTGTCGGTATCGAGAACTACGTGCGCGCACTGACCGACCCGCAGTTCTCCACGTCGTTCTTCTTTACCGTGGCGTTTGCCTTCCTGTCGACGGTGCTCATCAACGTGATCGCGCTGGCCATCGCGCAGGCGCTCACCCGCAAGGCGCTCAAGGGCACCAACATCTTCCGTACGATCTTCTTTATGCCTAACCTGATCGGCGGCATTGTACTGGGTTACATTTGGCAGATTCTGATCAACTGCCTGCTCTCCAACGTGGGTGCCCAGCTCATCGCCCTTAACTCTGCTGCTGGCTTCTGGGGCCTTATCATCCTGACCCTGTGGCAGCAGGTCGGCTACATGATGATCATCTACATCGCCGGTCTGCAGTCCATTCCGTCCGATTACATCGAGGCCGCCAAGGTTGACGGTGCCACGGCATGGCAGACGTTCTGGAAGGTTAAGATCCCTAACCTGATGCCGACCATCACCATCTGCCTGTTCCTGTCCATCACCAACGGCTTTAAGCTGTTCGACCAGAACCTCGCCCTTACCGGTGGCGCCCCGGCGCACTCCACCGAGATGCTCGCCCTGAACATCTACAACACGTTCTATTCGCGTGCTGGCATCGCATGGCAGGGCATCGGTCAGGCCAAGGCAGTTATCTTCTGCATCCTGGTCGTCGCTATTTCTATGATCCAGCTTAAGGCCACGAGGTCCAAGGAGGTGCAGCAGTAATGAAACGCGATAAGGCTATCAACCGCGCGCTCTCGATTTTCTTTACGATCCTGTCGCTCGCGTGGATCTACCCCGTGTTCATGATTGCGCTCAATTCCTTTAAGAAAGCGACCGCAATCAGCACCACCACGGCGTTCGATCTGCTCACGCCCGAGACGTTCAACGGCCTTGCAAACTACGTGCATGCTCTGAACGAGCAGGGCTTTGCCTCGGCGTTTATGTATTCGCTCATCATCACGGTCACCTCGGTCGTGCTGATCCTGGTGTGCTGCTCCATGTGCGCTTGGTACGTGGTGCGCGTCAATAACAAGATCTCGAACTTCTTCTATTACCTGTTCGTCTTCTCGATGGTCGTGCCCTTCCAGATGCTCATGTTCACGCTGTCCAACCTCGCGGACCGCATCGGCTTTAACACGCCGTTCAACATCTGCTTCATCTACCTGGGCTTTGGCGCGGGTCTGGCGGTCTTCATGTTCGCCGGTTTTGTCAAGAACATCCCGCTCGAGATCGAAGAGGCGGCCATGATCGACGGCTGCAACCCGGTCCAGGTGTTCTTTAAGATCGTCCTTCCCATCATGAAGCCCACCTATCTTTCGGTTGGCATTCTCGAGACCATGTGGGTCTGGAACGACTATCTGCTGCCCTACCTTACGCTCGACTCCACCAAGTACAAGACCATTCCTATCTTGATCCAGTACTTCCGCGGCGGCTACGGCCACGTCGAGCTCGGCCCCATGATGGCATGCATCATGATGGTCGTCATCCCCATCGTCATCATGTACATCTTCTGCCAGAAGTACATCATTGACGGCGTTGTGGCAGGTGCCGTCAAGGGCTGATGCCATAACTGTTTTGCAAGTTTTGGCGGCGCCCCTCAGCGCGGCGCCGCGTATCGAAAGGTAAAGACATGGCCGAGATCGTTCTCAAACATGTTCAGAAGGTGTATCCCAACAACGAGTCAAAAAAGAAGGGCTTCTTTGGCAAAAAGAAGAAGACCGAGGAGAAGAAGCACAACCTTAAGGTTACCGAGGACGGTGTGCTTGCTGTAGAGGACTTCAACCTCACCGTTCACGACCAGGAGTTCATCGTCCTCGTTGGCCCCTCTGGCTGCGGTAAGTCCACGACGATGCGCATGATCGCCGGCCTGGAGGACATCACCTCGGGCGATGTGCTCATCGATGGCAAGCGCGTCAACGACGTCGCTCCCAAGGACCGCGACATCGCCATGGTGTTCCAGAGCTATGCTCTGTATCCCAATATGACGGTGTACGAGAACATGGCGTTTACGCTCGAGCTCAAGAAGGTCCCCAAGGACGAGATCGACCGTAAGGTTCGCTCCGCTGCTGAGATCCTGGGTATTACCGAGTACCTCGACCGTAAGCCCAAGGCGCTTTCGGGCGGCCAGCGCCAGCGCGTCGCCATCGGCCGCGCCATCGTGCGTGACCCCAAGGTCTTCCTGATGGACGAGCCGCTGTCCAACCTGGATGCCAAGCTTCGTAACCAGATGCGTGCCGAGCTCATTAAGCTGCGTCACGAGATCAAGGGCACGTTCATCTACGTTACTCACGACCAGACCGAGGCTATGACCCTCGGCGATCGCATCGTGGTCATGAAGGACGGCGTCGTCCAGCAGATCGCCACCCCGCAGGAGGTCTTCAACCATCCCGCGAACATCTTCGTCGCCGGCTTTATCGGCGTGCCGCAGATGAACTTCTTCGATGCCCAGCTGGTGCGCTCGGGCAACGGCTTTACCGTCAAGACCGACGACATGAATGTCGCGCTGGCCCCCGAGACCTGCGCTCAGCTTGCTCTCAACTGGGACGGCGGCGACGTGAAGGAGATCACGGCCGGCGTGCGCCCCGAGCAGATCCTGCTTGCCGACAAGGGCGAGGAGGGTGCGCTCCAGGGCACCGTCGAGGTGACCGAGCTCATGGGTTCGACCGAGCATGTCCACGTGACTGCTCCCGATGGCCAGTTCGTCCTGATCATTCCCGTTGTCGACCTTGAGGCCAAGGGCGCGCTCAAGGCTGGCGACCCCATCTGGTTCAAGTTCGAGAAGAACGCGACTCATCTCTTCGATAAGGTGTCTGGCAAGAACCTTATCTAGGCCCGGTGCATCCAGGCCCTCCCTTTGGGCGACTGCGGCTTTGCCATCCTTTTGCCGTGGTCACATATAAGGCTCCCCTCCTGTCCACTGGGCGAGAGGGGAGCCTTTCTTTGTGTTGGGGCTTTCCGTCTGTCAGTTTGTCTTGATCTGCAACAGGTAGGGCCGATTTCGGACGTTAGATGTTACAGATCGAGACGGTTCCGCTGTGCCAACCATTTCATCTAAATCTGTAACACCAAAGGCGAATTACACCTGCTAGATGTTACAGATTGAGATAAACCCAAGGGGAGGGGCCGGTATGTCTCAATCTGTAACGGCTGGGACCGTTTTGGTTGAGTAATTGCTACGGATCGAGATTGTTTGGCCGAGTCGGATCACAGGGTAACGTGCGGGCACAAAAAACGGAGCCGTGTTGCCACGACTCCGTTTCTCAAGAGGATGGGTAAGGGGAATGAGCTAGCTCAGGTGCCAGATCTCGTCGTTGTATTGGGAGATGGTGCGGTCGGACGAGAAGGTGCCGGCGTTGGCGATATTGATGAGCGCCTTGCGCATCCAAGCGTCCTGGTCCTCGTAGTCGGCCAGCACGCGCTCCTTGGTCTGGATGTACTCCTCAATGTCGAGCAGGGCCATAAACCAGTCCTTGCCCTTAATGTCGTCGTGCAGGCGCTGCAGGCGCTCGGCGTTGCCGGTTGCCATAAAGGTCGGGTTGGTGATGAAGTCCACCAGCAGTTTAATTCCGGGCTTGCGGTAGAGCGCACCGGCGTTGTAGGTGCCGTCGGCGTAGAGCTGCTCGACCTGTTTGGACGAGGCACCAAAGGTATAGATGTTCTCGTCGCCCACGAGCTCGGCAATCTCCACGTTGGCACCGTCGAGCGTGCACAGGGTTAGGGCGCCGTTGAGCATGAACTTCATGTTGGAGGTGCCGCTCGCCTCCTTGGAGGCCAGGCTGATCTGCTCGGAGATGTCAGCGGCGGGAATCACGCGCTCGGCGGCGGTGACGTTGTAGTTCTCGATCATGACAACCTGCAGGTAGGGAGCCACGTCGGGGTCGTTTGCAATCCACTGCGACAGCGTCAGGATCAGATGGATGATGTCCTGCGCGATAGTGTAGGCAGGGGCCGCCTTGCCGCCAAAGATGATGGTGACGGGGTGCTTAGGCTTATTGCCGTTCTTGATGTCGAGATACTTCCAGATGATGTAGAGCGCGAGCATCTGCTGGCGCTTGTACTCGTGGATACGCTTGACCTGAACATCGATGATGGCGTTGGACGGGATAGTCACGCCTTGCTCGAGCGCCATGAACTGGCGCATGATGGCCTTGGCCTCGGTCTTGGTGGCGGCCAGGCGCTCAAGAACATCCTTGTCGTCGGCGAACTTGGCGAGTTTGCTCAGATCGCCGGTGCTGCGCCAGTCGGTGCCGATCACATCGTCGAGCAGGCTGGCGAGCGCGGGGTTGGCCCCATGGATCCAGCGGCGGAAGGTGATGCCGTTGGTCTTGTTGGAGAACTTCTCGGGATAGATCTCGTAGAACGGATGAAGCTCGGTGTCCTCCAGGATCTTGGTGTGGAGGGCGGCTACGCCGTTGATGGAGAAGCCAAAGTGGATGTCCATGTGGGCCATGTGGACGGTGTCGTATTCGTCGATGATGGCGACGCGCGGGTCATCGTGCTCGGCCTTCGCGATCTCATCGAGCTTGACGATAATGTCGGCGATGGCAGGGGAGACCTTCTGCAGGCTGGCGAGCGGCCACTTCTCGAGCGCCTCGGCAAGAATCGTGTGGTTAGTGTAGGCGACCATGGAGCGTACGATGGTCACGGCCTCGTCAAACTCGATGCCATGCTCGGTGGTGAGCAAGCGAACGAGCTCGGGGATGACCATGGTGGGGTGCGTGTCGTTAATTTGGACCACGGCGTAGTCGGCCAGATCGTGCAGGTTGCTGCCGCACTCGATGGCCTCGTCGATCAGGAGCTGGGCGGCGTTGCTTACCATGAAGTATTCCTGGTAGATGCGAAGCAGGCGGCCCTGCTCGTCGGAATCGTCGGGGTAGAGAAACAAGGTGAGGTTCTTGGCGATCTCGGTCTTGTCGAAGTCGATGGAGCTGCCGGGGACCAGGCCGTCGTCGACGCTCGCCAGGTCGAACAAGCGCAGACGGTTCTTGGTGGGCTGGCCGTAACCGGGCACGTCGATGTTGACGAGCTTGGAGGTAACGGCAAAATCGCCGAACTCGACGGTGTAGGAGCGGTCGTCGTCGACTAGGATGTCCTGCTCACCGAGCCACTCGTCGGGGACGGCCTTCTGCTGGTTGTCGACAAAGCGTTGACGGAACAGGCCGTAGTGATAGTTGAGGCCCACGCCATCGCCGGTCAAGCCCAGCGTGGCGATGGAATCCAGGAAGCATGCGGCCAGGCGGCCCAGGCCGCCGTTGCCGAGCGACGGCTCGACCTCGAACTCCTCGATCTTGTTGAGGTCGTGGCCTGCGGCGGTGAGCTGGTCCTTAACCTCGTCGTAGATGCCGAGGTCGATCATGTTGTTGATGAGCAGCTTGCCGATCAGAAATTCGGCGGAAATGTAATAGAGCTTTTTCTTGCCGTTGTTGAGCGGGCAGGCGGCGGAGCGCTCCTGCACGAGTTTGACCAGCAGCTTGTAAATGCGACGGTCGTCGAGCTGCTCGAGCGAGGTGCCAAAAGACTGCTCGGCGAGTTCCATGAGGTTAATTTGGGGCATGTTTCCTCCTGTAATGGGTTGATTACATGTCTGCAATTCATAAGAATCCCGCGCGAGGGGATTGGGGTGGCCTCGCGCGGGTAAGCAAGCGCGTCCGCACGGTGGGGAGGGGTCGGGCGCGGTAGCTCCTATTGAGGAAGCTCGATTTCGGCTTCCGACGGGATGCGGAAGTAGGTCTCGGTCCAGTCGGTGAGTTTGTGCTCGAGCTCGCGGGTGATGGCGCCGTCGAGCATGCGCCAGGTCCAGTTGCCGCCCAGCGTGGCAGGGGCGTTGATGCGCGCCTCGTTGCCCAAGTTGAGCAGGTCCTGCATGGTGTAGATGCACGTGTCGCTCACGCTGGCGGCGATGGTGCGATTGAGTGCATCTGCCATGGGTTCGCCGGCCTGCTGATGGGTGTACAGGGCTGTCTGCTCGCGCTGACGCGGGGTAGCCGTTCCTTCAAACCAGCCGCGTGCCGTCTCGTTGTCGTGAGTGCCCACGTAGGCGACGGTGTTGGCAATGTAGTTGTGCGGCAGGTAGTACGAGTTGGTGCCCTCAAAGGCAAACTGCAGGATCTTCATGCCGGGGAAGCCCGAGTTGTCGCGCATATCGATGACGCCGGGGGTGAGGAAGCCCAGGTCCTCGGCGATGATGGGCAGCGTGCCGAGCTTTTCCTCGAGTGTCTTGAAGAGCTTGAGGCCGGGACCCTGCGTCCACGAACCGTAGGACGAATCAGGCGAGGAGAACGGCACCTCCCAATAGGCCTCGAAGCCGCGGAAGTGATCCAGGCGGATGACGTCGTACATGTCGAGGGCGGCGCGAATGCGGCCCTCCCACCAGGAGAAGCCGTCGGCCTCCATGGCGTCCCAGTCGTAGATGGGGTTGCCCCAGTACTGGCCGGTGGCCGAGAACTGGTCGGGCGGCGTGCCGGCGACGCTCACGGGATTGCCGGCGGCGTCGATCTTAAAGAGCTCAGGTGTCGCCCACATCTCGACGGAGTCACGCGAGACATAGATGGGCAGGTCGCCGATGATGAGAATGTCGCGCTCGTTGGCATAGGCCTTGAGGCGGCTCCACTGGCGATCGAAGAAGTACTGCGTCATCTGGTGGTAGAGCATACGCGCCGGATGGTCGGCGCAGACCTTGGCGGAAGCCTCGCCGCGGGTGCGGAGCTCCGCGGGCCACTCCCAAAACGCCTTGAGACCGCACTCCTCTTTGACGGTCATGAACTCACAGTAGGGGATGAGCCAGTCCTCGTTGGCCTGGATAAAGTCATCGAAATCGGCCGGCTTGTCGGCAGCAAAGCGCTCGGCGGCGCGGTCGAGAATCTGACGGCGGCCGCCAAAGATAGCACCGTAGTCGACATTGCTGGGGTCGGATCCCAGATACACGCCATCGATATCGCGCTGCTCCAGATACCCTGCCTCGATAAGCTCGGCAAAGTCGATAAAGTTGGGGTTGCCCGCGCGGGCCGAGAACGACTGATAAGGCGAATCGCCATAGCTGGTCGTCGTAAGGGGCAGAATCTGCCAGTAATGTTGTTTGCACGAGGCGAGAAAATCGACGAAGTCGTAGGCATTCCAGCCAAAGCCGCCGATTCCGTATGGTCCGGGCAGAGATGAGACGGGCATGAGGACGCCGCTTGCACGCTCCATGAATGCGCTCACCAACCTTCTTGTTGTGGGGTCGGCCTGCCGATGGGTGTGCAGTCCGCCTCCGATGTTCTGATTCGATACGCCTATTGTAAAACATGTTGTTTAAACATGTACAGGCAAGATAAAAAAGTTGGTCGATTTTCGGCGAATGGCTACATGCCATGAAAAAGCCCCGACCTCACAACGTGAGATCGGGGCAAGAACGGTATGTAGGTTTTTGCTACTCGGCGTCGGCGAAGCCGTTGGGGTTGTGGCTCTGCCAGTTCCAGCTATCGCGGCACATGTCCGCGATGTCGTACTGGGCCTTCCAGCCCATCATGCGCTCGGCCTTGGAGGCATCGCACCAGTTGGCAGCGATGTCGCCGGCGCGGCGCTCGCGGATCACGTAGGGCAGCTCCTTGCCACAAGCCTTGGAGAAGGCGGCGACGACCTCGAGTACCGAGGTGCCGGTGCCGGTGCCCAGGTTAAAGATCTCGACGCCGGTCTTGCCGTTCATCCAGTTAAGGGCGGCAACGTGACCAGAGGCCAGATCGCACACGTGGATGTAGTCGCGCACGCCGGTGCCGTCGGGGGTGGGGTAGTCGTTGCCAAAGACCTGAACGGCCTCGAGCTTGCCCACGGCGACCTGGGCGACATAGGGCACCAGGTTGTTGGGGATGCCCTTGGGGTCCTCGCCGATCAGGCCCGACGGATGAGCGCCGATGGGGTTGAAGTAACGGAGCAGCACGACGTCCCACTCGGGGTCGGCGGTGTGGACGTCCATAAGGATCTGCTCGATCATCCACTTGGTCCAGCCATAGGGGTTGGTTGCGGGCTTCTTGGGATCTTCCTCGGTGACGGGCGGGTTGTCCGGGTCGCCGTAGACGGTCGAGGAGCTCGAGAAGATGATGGACTTGCAGCCATGGTTGCGCATGACGTCGATGAGCACCAGGGTGTTCTCGATGTTGTTGTGGTAGTACTCGACGGGCTTGCTCACCGACTCGCCGACGGCCTTAAAGCCGGCAAAGTGGATGACACGGTCGATCTGATGGGTATCGAAGATCTTGTTCATCGCATCGCGGTCGAGCACGTTGGCCTCGTAGAAGGTGAGGTTCTTGGCGGCCTCGTCGCCCACGATGGTCTTGACGCGGTCGACGGCGACGGCGCTGGAGTTGGAGAGATCATCGACGATGACGACCTGGTAGCCACCCTCGAGCAGCTGAACGACGGTGTGCGAGCCGATAAAGCCGGCGCCACCGGTAACGAGGACGCAGGTGTCTTTGGGGTCGAGTGCTTTGGACATGTAGTCTCCTATCGAATCAGGAACACTTCTAGAGGGGAGTATAGCGCAGGCGGGGACGCCCAAATGGTGCACTGTAGGAAAAGCAGAGGATTATGTTAACGTACTCATATAAGAGCTTGCTCAATTGTTACCTCAAATTTGACAATTGCTTACGAGCCGCCGACCTTGTAGTTTCCTGCCGTTCGTGGAAATCGTTGGGACGCGCCATATGTACGCTAATATGTATAAGTTGAGCGACATATAAATAAGCATGTAACGGAGTACATATGTCACCAAACAGCGATTCCATCCTTTCCCAGGAGCTCTCGCGCCGCACTGCCCTTAAGGCCCTGCTCGGCGCCGCTTCTGCGGCAGTTCTTTTTGGCCTGCCCACTCGCGCCCATGCGGCGGAGGCTTCCAAAGAAACCACCGATAAATTGAATGCCGCCCAGGCCCAGCTCGACGAGGTTCAGGCCCAGCTCGACAGCATCGCAAATGAGTATGCGGCGCTGGCCAACAAGAATGCCCAGACCCTCAATGACATCGAGAATGTCCAGGGCAAGATTGACGACACGCAGGCCCAGATCGATGAAAAGAAGGCCGAGCTCAAGAAGAAGCGCAACGACCTTTCCGATCGCGTGGCCGCCAGCTACAAGTCCGGCGGCACGAACATCCTGTCGCTGCTGCTGGCCTCTGGCTCGTTTGAGGAACTCGTCGCCAACGCGCATTACGTTGAGAAGATCAACAAGAGCGACCGCGATGCCATCGAGGATATCCAGACGATTCAGGCTGAGCTCGACGCACAGAAGACCGAGCTCGAATCACAAAAGGCCGACCTGGAGAAACTCAAGGACCAGCAGTCGGCTCAGATGCAGGATATGCAGGCCAAGCAGCAAGAAGTCCAGACCGTGCTGAACGGTCTTTCCGACGACGTCAAGGAACTCATGGCTCAGCGCGATTCCGAGATCCTCGCTGCCGCCCAGGCCGAGGAGGCCGCTAGGAAGGCCGCCGCTGCCGCGGCCGCCGCGAACAAGAACAATTCCTACTCGGGTGGTTCGAGCTCGGGCGGTGGATCGTATGCGCCCGGAACTCCGCAGCAGAATGCCGGCTCGGGCAAGCAGCAGGCCGTCGTCAACGCGTGCTACTCCACGCCTTCGCCGGGTCAGAACTGGTGCGCGGCGTGGGTTACCAATGTCTTCCGCAATGCCGGCGTGGGCTATTTTGGCGGCAACGCGTGTGACATGTTCAACGCCTGGTGCTATAGCTCCGACCGCTCGGCGCTGCAGGTGGGCATGATCGTGGCCGATTCCTCGCACAGCGGCACGGGTGCTCCGGGCCTTATCTACGGTCATGTGGGTATCTACGTTGGCGGCGGCATCGTTATGAGCAACGAGGGTCCCATTACGTCTAAGTCGCTTGATTCGTTTATTAGCTTCTACGGTACTGGCTCTGGCGTGCGCTGGGGCTGGCTCGGCGGCGTGGTGCTGTCGTAACTGTAAGTTGGGCCGCGTGCCCGTCCGCAATATATTTGATTGCCTGCTCGGACAGTCCTGCGCAAGACGAAGGCCACATTAAGTGGCCTTCTTTGCGTGCGGAACTCGCGATCAATCAAATATATTGCGGACGGGCACGCGGCCCTCTCGGGTTCGGGGCGCTACACACCGGACTGGGTTAGCTGAATAAATTTGGTGAAGGCCCCTTTCGGGACCTTCTTTTTAGAGGAATTCGCCTACTCGGTGGACTTCGGGTTCGAGGTCTACGTCGAACTGCTGCTTTACCTCGGATTGGATGTGGCGGATGAGTTCGTCGACGTCGGCGGCGGTGGCGTGGTCGGCGTTGACGATGAAGCCGCAGTGCTTTTCGCTTACCTGCGCGCCGCCGACAGCATGGCCGCGCAGGCCGGCGTCCATGATGAGCTTGCCGGCAAAGTAGCCCTCGGGGCGCTTGAAGGTGGAGCCGGCACTCGGCATGTCGAGCGGCTGCTTGTCTTCGCGGCGCTGACGGTAGTCGTCCATGTCGGCCTTAATCATCGCGGCGTTGCCCGGGGCAAGGTTGAAGGTGGCCGAGAGTACGATAAAGCCGTCGTCGGCAATGCGGCTCTTGCGATAGCCCAGGTTGAGTTCGTCGACATCGAACTCGATGATGTTGCCGCTGCCGCGGGTGCCGTCGTCGAGCTGGCGAGCGGGTTTGTAGACGCGCACGGACTCCAGCACATCGGCCATGCAGGCACCGTAGGCACCGGCGTTCATGTAGCAGGCGCCGCCGACCGATCCGGGGATGCCCGAGATGGGCTCCATGCCGGTGAGACCGGCCTCGGCTGCCGCCGCGGCGACATCGGAAAGCAAGGCGCCGGCCGCCGCCGTGACGTGCGTACCGTCGACCGTGATGTCGGAGAGGCCTTCGCCCAGCGCCACGACAACGCCGCGGATACCCTTGTCGCCGACGAGCAGGTCGGAGCCGTTGCCCACGATGGTGAGCGGCAGGTCGCAGCGATAACAGGTGTCGAGCGTGGCGACGAGGCCCTGCTCGGTATCGGGCGTGACAAAGACGTCGGCCGGGCCGCCGATCTTAAACGTGGTGTGCTCGCGCATGGGCTCGCTCATCAGCACGTTGTCCTCGCCGGCAACGCCAGCAAGCGCGCAGAGCAGGTCCTCGTTAAAAAAGTCGTTCTCGTGCATACGAATATCCGCCTTTTGGTGGTCGTTTTCATCAATCGAATGCAATATACCCCACCCGGATGGATTTGGTGCAAAGGGGTCAGGTTGCTTTGCACCAATCGCGGCGATAAAACAGCCGTCTACCGGATTGGTAAAGTGTTTATCACCGAGGTAGATGGGCAGTCGCTATACTTTCAAGAGATTGCGCGTAAACCCGGAAGGAGCGAGATGGCCAACAAGGTAACCCTGAAGCAGATCGCCCAGGAGGTGGGGCTTTCCCCCTCGTCGGTCTCGCTTGTGCTCAACAATCGGCCCTGTCGCATCTCGGAAGAAAACCGCAAGCTCATCAAGGAGGTCGCGGCACGCAACCACTATGTTCCCAACCAGATTGCGCGCAGCCTGGTCATGCGAGAGTCGCGCACGCTGGGCCTTATCGTTCCCAACATTGAGAGCCGATTTTTTGCCTCGCTCGCCGGCAGCCTGGAAAAGCGCTGCCGCGAGGACGGCTACGCGCTCTTTATTACCAGTTCGGGCGGAAGCGCCGAGGACGATCTGGAGCTCCTGCGTCAGCTGGTGACCCGTGGTGTCGATGGCGTCTTCCTAGTGGTGGGCGACGAGTTCTCTGATGACCGCGCTTTGCGCGAGGAAGTGAGTCACCTTCCCATCCCGGCCGTAATGGTCGACCGCGCAATCGAGGGACTCGAGTGCGACAAGGTGATGTTCGACCACGAGATGGGCGGCTACATGGCCACCCGCTATCTAATCGAACAGGGTCACCGTCGTATCGCCTGCCTGGTCAACGCGCGCCGGTCCAACACGGGCCGCAAGCGTCTCGCCGGCTACGAGCGTGCGCTGCGCGAGGTGGGGCTGCCCATCGATGCGCGCTTGGAGTTCGAGAGCGAGTATTACATCCCGAGTGCCTATGAGGCCTCGGAGGCGGTGCTCGCAACCGACGCCACTGCCGTGTTCGCAAGCTCGGACAACATTGCCCTTGGTCTGCTCAAACGTTTGCACGAGATGGGGAAGAGCATTCCGGGCGATATCTCGGTCGTAAGCTATGACAACTCGGCGGCCGACGTTCTCTTTGAGCCAGCGCTGACGGCGATTGAGCAGGATCCGGGTGTGCTCGCCGAGCATGCTTTTGGCTGCATGTCCAAGCGGCTTGCCGGCAAGGGCGGCAGGCGTGCCGAAGAGGTGGTTTTGGAGCCTGTGCTCATCGTAAAGGACAGCGTGCTCGAGCTTACTAAACACAACTAAACACGTTTATCAATTCGTAGAGATCGATTGTGAAGTACCTGTGACAGGCAATGCCGCAGGTGAATGTCTCGTTTTGCCGATTCATAAGGCAAATAAGGATGATAAAACGTTTTTTCACCTTGATAAAACGTTTTAGCAAATATACTAGTCCCAACGAAAGGTTGCCGTATCGGAGGGTGACCGCGCAGCGAAGGGACATAAACAATGGCTAAAACACTGGGAACGCCGTGGCAAAAACTGGGACATGAGGTTCCGGCTTCCGAGCTCGAGGGTGTCGACCTGTATTGGCGTGCCTCGAACTATCTGTCCGTCGGCCAGATTTACCTTCGCTCCAACCCGCTGATGCGTGCTGACTTTGTCGACGAGAAGACCGGCGAGACGCGTGACTTTGGTCGTCCGGACGTTAAGCACCGCCTGGTCGGTCACTGGGGAACCACGCCCGGCATCAACTTCCTGTTCGGCCACGTCAACCGCCTCATCGCCGACCACAACCAGAACGCCATCTTCCTGATGGGTCCTGGCCACGGCGGTCCCGCCGGTACTGCCCAGTCGCTGCTCGACGGCACCTACCGCGAGATTCGCCCCGACATCACCGATGACGAGGCTGGCCTGCAGAAGTTCTTCCGCCAGTTCTCCTATCCCGGCGGCATTCCGAGCCACTTTGCGCCCGAGACGCCCGGTTCCATCCACGAGGGCGGCGAGCTCGGCTACACGCTCAGCCACGCCTATGGCGCCGTCATGGACAACCCGAGCCTGCTGGCCGTGGCCGTGGTGGGCGACGGCGAGTCCGAGACCGGTCCGCTCGCGACTTCTTGGCAGTCCAACAAGCTCGTGAACCCGGCAACCGACGGTATCGTTTTGCCGATCCTGCATCTCAACGGCTATAAGATCGCCAACCCCACTATCCTTGCCCGCGTGTCCGACGAAGAACTCACCAAGTTTTTTGAGGGCATGGGCTATAAGCCGCACTTCTTTGTCGCCGGTTTTGACGACGAGAGCCATGCGAGCATCCACGAGCGCTTCGCCGCCCTGTTTGAAAAGGTCTTTGACGAGATCTGCGACATCAAGGCCACCGCTCAGGCCCAGGCCGCCGCGGGCGAGACCGTGGTCCGTCCGGCCTACCCCATGATCGTGTTCCGCACGCCCAAGGGTTGGACCTGCCCCAAGCAGATCGACGGCAAGAAGACCGAAGACTCCTGGCGCGCGCATCAGGTGCCGCTGGCGAGCGCCAAGGACACCCACGAGCACTTCCGCGTGCTTCGCGAGTGGCTGCGCTCCTACAAGCCCGAGGAGCTCTTTACGCCCGAGGGCCAGGTGCGCCCCGAGGTGACGGCCTTTATGCCGACCGGTGAGCTGCGCATCGGCGCCAACCCCAACGCAAACGGCGGTAAGGTCCGTCGCGAGCTTGAGCTGCCCGATATCCACGCCCACGAGATTCCCGTTGCCGAGAAGGGCCACGGCTGGGGCTCCACCGAGGCCGCCCGCGTCTTTGGTGAGTACACCGCCGATGTCTTGGCTAAGAACATGGACGACTTCCGCATCTTCGGTCCCGACGAGACCGCGTCCAACCGCCTGCAGGCTGCCTACAAGGTGACCAAGAAGCAGTGGGACGCCGGCTTCTACGAGGACGAGGCCAACGACGAGCTGCTGGCCGGCTCCGGCAAGGTCGTTGAGCAGCTGTCCGAGCACCAGTGCGAGGGCTTCCTCGAGGCTTACGTGCTCACCGGCCGCTCCGGCGTGTGGAGCTCCTACGAGAGCTTTGTCCACGTGGTCGATTCCATGGTCAACCAGCACTGCAAATGGCTCGAGGCCACCAAGCGCGAGATTCCGTGGCGTGCTCCCATTAGCGGTCTCAACATTTTGCTGTCGAGCCATGTCTGGCGCCAGGACCACAACGGCTTTTCGCACCAGGACCCTGGCTTTATCGACCTGCTGCTCAACAAGGCAAACGACACGCATATCGTGAATGCCTACTATCCGGCCGACGCCAACATGGCGCTTGCCGTGGCCGAGCGCGTCTACCAGTCTACCGACTGCGTCAACGCCATCTTCTGTGGCAAGCAGCCTGCTCCGACCTTCCAGACGGTCGACGAGGCCAAGGCGGAGCTCGCCGAGGGCGTTGCGACCTGGGAATGGGCATCGACCGCCGATTCGCTCGCCGAGGCCGACGTCGTGGTCGCCACCTGCGGTGACGTGCCGACGCTTGAGGCTCTGGCTGCAACCGACATGCTGCGCGAGCTAGGTATCAAGGTATGGTTCGTCAACGTGGTCGACCTGCTCAAGATCCAGAACGTCTGCGAGAACGACCAGGCCATCAGCGATGAGCGCTGGGCTGAGCTGTTCGGCCGTGGCGAGAAGCCCGTCCTCTTCGCGTTCCACGCCTATGCCGGCACGATTCGCCGCCTGATCTGGAACCGCCCCGGCCACGACGCCTTCCGCGTCCACGGCTACGAGGAGAAAGGCTCCACGACAACGCCGTTCGACATGCTGCGCCTGAACAACATGGACCGCTGGGCACTGGCCGCGGACGTGCTGCGCATGGTCGACGCCGATAAGTTTGCCGAGCAGATTGATAAGTGGGAGGCATTCCGCACCGAGGCCTTCGAGTTCGCGTGCGATGAG
>JAIIWC010000082.1 GCA_022745215.1 Collinsella sp.
GAACATACGTTAGGAGCAATCATGCCAAACGAGAACAGCTACGAAGTCGCGCTGCAAAAGAGCAACGCCATTCGCGAGGGCCTGGCCAAAACGCCCGAGAAGTTCACCATGCTCACCGGCGACCGCCCCACCGGCCGTCTGCACCTGGGTCACTACTTCGGCACCCTCAAGGGCCGTGTTGAGCTGCAGAACATGGGCGCCAAGACCAACGTGCTCATCGCCGACTACCAAGTCATCACTGACCGCGATACGACCGAGCACATCCAGGACAACGTGTACAACATGGTCATGGACTACCTTGCCTGCGGCATCGACCCCGACAAGACCATGATCTACGCGCACTCCGCCGTGCCCGCCGCCAACCAGCTCATGCTGCCGTTCCTGTCGCTGGTCTCCGAGGCCGAGCTGGCGCGCAACCCCACGGTCAAGGCCGAGATGGAGGCCTCGGGCCACGAGCTCACCGGCCTTCTGCTCACCTACCCGGTGCACCAGGCCTGCGACATCCTGTTCTGCAAGGGCAATGTGGTGCCCGTCGGTCGCGACCAGCTGCCGCACATCGAGCTCACCCGCACCATCGCCCGCCGCTTTAACAACCGCTACGGCAAGGTGTTCCCCGAGGTCGACGCACTGCTGTCCGAGACCCCGCTGCTGCCGGGCCTGGACGGTCGCAAGATGAGCAAGAGCTACGGTAACGCCATCAACATCTCGATGACCGCCGAGGAGACGGCCAAGCGCATCAAGAAGAGCCAGACCGACTCCGAGCGCATGATCACGTTCGATCCCGAGAACCGCCCCGGCGTGTCCGGCCTGCTTTCAACCGCCGCCATTTGCACTGGCCGTTCCGAGGTCGAGATTGCCGAGGAGATTGGCATGGGCGGCTCCGGCCAGCTCAAGAAGTACGTGACCGAGGCCGTCAACGAGTACTTCGCGCCGATCCGCGAGCGTCGTCAGCGCTATGAGAACGATCTGGACTATGTGAAGGACGTGCTGCACGAGGGCAACCGTCGCGCCAACGAGATTGCCGAGCAGACCCTGGCCGAGGTTCAGGACGCCATGGGCATGGTGTACTAGATCGATCTGCTGGCTAGAACTTTCGATTGCTTTAGGGCGGGCGCTACGGCGTCCGCCTTTTTGGTGCCCGACCGGTTCGGCTCTGCCCATTGCGCTCCCCCGACAAACAGGAACAGGCCCGCTGGTAGTTAGTTGCCAGCGGGCCTGTTCCCGAAGTACACCGTTGAATCGCACAGAGGGGAGGAATGCGAATCAAACTCAACAGGGCAGGCTTTTTCATCGCCTATTGCCTGCTCCGTTGCTGAATACAATATAGTTCACCGTGGTTTACTTTCTAGTGTGAAACTACCTCACCATACCTTCTCCATAAGTTAGCTCAGGTAAACTAGAACCACACCAAAGGGGACAGGCACCTTTGTGGTGGTTTTGGCGCGAGCAAGCCGTTAAAGCCCGACCGGCCAACGACAGGCGCCCAGGTCGACGTGCATGGGATCGGTAAACGTCACGCCCTCCCCCATTAAGAGCTCACGCTGAGCATCGGGGCCGCCAAACGCAAAGCCCTCGCAAATGCGGCCATCGGCAAACACCACGCGATGACAGGGAATCTCGCCGGGACGCGGATTGCTATGCAGCGCATAGCCCACATAGCGCGCACTTCGTGGACGACCGGCAAGCAGCGCCACCTGACCATACGTGGCAACCATCCCTTCGGGGATCTGCTCGACCACCTCGTACACTCGTTCAAAAAAGCCCTCAGACGCCATTGCTCACTCCCTTCCACCCGGAATAGCATAAACCACCACAAAGGTGCCTGTCCCCTTTGTGGTGGTTTATGGCAGGTCGGTTAGTTGGCGGGCTGGAAGAAGGCTACGGCTACGGCGCCGGGACCTACGTGGGTGCCGATGGTGGCGCCAATGGTGTGAACGGGCAGTTCGCCCTCGGTGTGGCCAGCCCACAGTGCCGCGCTGTCCTCGATATACTTCTTGAGCACCGCATCCGAAAGGCCCGTATAGCCGAGCGCCAGCGGCATGGAAAAGTCGATGCCGCCTGCCTTTTCGACCTTCTGGTTGAGCAGGTTACGTCCGTTCTTGGAACCGCGCGCCTTGCCCAGCTGCACGATCAGGCCATCCTCGGCGGCCACAACAGGCTTCACGTTGAGTAGCGTGCCCACGGCGCCGGCCGCAGCAGACAGGCGACCGCCGCGCACCAGGTACTCCAGCGTCTCGAGCAGGCCGATAACGACCACGCGGTCGCGCACGGCCTCGACCGCCGCCGCGATCTGGGCCGCGCCCTGGCCCTCGTCCACTAGGCGCAGGGCATACTCGACCAGCACGCGCTCACCCAGGGTAACGTTATTGCTATCAACCACATACACGTCGCCGCCCGGCGCCTCGGCAAGTGCGGTACGGGCGCTCTGATTGGTCCCCGAAAGTTTGGCACCCACGGTAATAATCACCGCCTCGTCGCCGGCCTCGCGCGCCTCGGCAATCGCCTGCGAAAACGCGTACGGGTTGACCTGACCGGTCTTGGGCAGCTCGTCGCGCTCCACGAGCATCTCGTAAAAGCGCTGGTGATCGATGTCGACGCCATCCATATACACATCGGTGCCAAAGGTAACGGACAGCGGCAAGACGGACAGCGCCGGGTGCTCCGCCGGCGACATATCGCTGGCGGAATCGGTAATAATGCGGACGGACATAGCGAATCCTTTCTTGCGCAGGTCTCGCGCAGGGAATTTTGACAGCAATGTCCCGGCACGGCGTACGCGCTCAAACGGGACGATGCAGTTCTTGGCTGAAAGCTAGCGCCAGCGCGGCTCTAGATCTCGCGCAGGGTGTTGAGAATCGTGCGCAGCGACGCATACATCTGCTCGCGCTGCTCCACGCCCATAGCCTTACCGGTGGTATCGAGCACCTCGCGAATGATGCGGTCCGCCTCGCTCATGCTCTCGCCGCCTAGAGCGGTCAGGCGCACCGGAGCACGATACTTAACGGCGGCATCGCCCGAATCATCGACCTCGACGTAGCCGCCCTCCTCCAGATGCGCGAGCGTGCGCGAAACGGCGGCACGGGTAACGCCGGCCATGCGGGCGAGGTCGGCGCCAGTCAGGCCGTCCTTGCTGCGCTCAAGATAGTACAGGCACATGACATCGGAGCCCTTAAGGCCGAGCCTTGCGCCTTCGGACGTCTTGATGCGCTGAATCTCCTTGTAGAGGCCGCTGATCAGTCCGACAAAGTCCTCAAAACGTGTCTCGTCGTTCTGCTGCATGGTGACGACCGCCTTTCGCTTACATGATGCTAACGGGTAAACATCTTAGCCGCATGCCCGAACCTCCGTACCCAAATATCCCATTTGTTAACCCATCAACATAAAAACCACCACAAAGGGGAAAGGCACCTTTGTGGTGGTTTGGGGCATCAATAGGTTCTAGGCGTCGCTACAGCTCCACGCAAGGATTGTCGCGGGTCACAAGCGTCTTAACGACAACCGTCGCTCCCAGATAGCGCTCGAGCAGCTCGGCTAAGCGATCGATCGTGGCCTGGCAATCCCCCATCCGCTCGGGCTCCACGCACTCAATCGCCAGGAACGCATCGGCCGAATCGTCGGACAGGGCCGTTCGAACGCCGTCGCGCCAGTTCCAGCAGCGGCACACGGCGCCTGCATCGTCGATATAGGCAAGCTCGCCGGGCAGCGTCGGATCATCCGCCTCCTCGCCAAGTGGCAAGAACGCGTCGCCGCCGTCTGTCACCTTCAAGCGAAGGTCTCCCTCAATCGCATGCAAATCCTCGCCTCCCACGGGCAGCGCATAGGTCAACGAAATCGTGTTGTAGATATCCACCGCCGGCGTAATATGACCGACCGGCTTGCCCTTGAGCACGCGCTTGAGCAGGTTCTCAATTGAGCAACGCGCGCCCTTCTTGGTCTTGAACAGCCGATAAGCCTCGCGCCATGCCTTAACCGGCGTATTCTCGCTGATAGTATCGCTGGTCAGATGACGCTCCGCGTCGATATTGGCGCGGTCGAGCAACGCCGCAATCGCGTCCACGTCCTCTTGAGGAATCTGAGCCGCGGGCTTCATGCCCTTTACGACCACAACACCGACAGCCGCCTGCGGAAATAGCTCCCAAAACGAATCCTCGGCAATAAAGCTCTTCATGCGCTCTCCCTTCATCGTGCGCGCCCGAGCGAGGGCGCCTAAACAAAAAGCGCCCTTACGACGGCCACCTTCAAAGTCCTACGGTGCCGCCACAAGAGCGCTTACGCTGCCCCCATCCGGAGAAGGGAGCGATATGTCAGGCGTATTGTAACCCGAGTCATCCGCGCGAGTAAAACCACCACAAATGAACTGCGTCCCGAATCTTGGCCTTCTTTATTAGAAGCGAACACTAGGACGCTTTCAATAGCCGTTTCCGAAACTCCACCGGGGTGAGGCCGCCGAGCGCCACCTGGCGACGCCTCGTGTTCCAATGCACGACGTAGGCGTCGAGGTCCCTCTTGAAGGACTCGAAGTCGGCCCACTCGACGCCCCTGAAGAACTCGTCCTTGAGATGCCCGAACACCTGCTCCGTCGCCCCGTTGTCTAGGCAGTTGCCCTTTCTCGACATGCTCTGCCTGGCGCCGTGCCTCCTGAGCTCGCCGGTCCACCTAGGGTGCTGGTACTGCCAGCCCATGTCGCCGTGGACGATCGGCGAGGCCCCGGCCGGCATCCTCGCGAACAGGCGCCTGAGCACCTCCTCCTGCTGGGCCATGTCCGGGCTCGTCGACACCGACCAGGAGACGATCTCCTTCGTGCAGAAGTCGTAGACCGGGGCGAAGTACGCCTTGCCCCAGGGCTGCCTGAATTCCGTGACGTCGGTCCCGAGCTTCTCCCACGGGGCGCCCGCGCGAAAGTCACGCGCTATCAGGTTGTCGAATCTCTCGCCGACCGGACCGCGGTAGGAGTTGTAGCGATGGTAGTCGGTCTCCCGGCGGATGCCGCAGCGGATGCCGAGCTCCCGCATCATCTTGAGGACCGTCTTGTCCGCTATCCTCGCGCCCAGCTCGGCCCTCAGGCACATCGCTATCTGGCGGTGGCCGCACCCGTTCGCCGTCCTCGAGAAGATCTCGCGCACGGCCTCCCGGAGCTCTGGCCGGGTCGCTCTCGGCGGGTGCGCTACGGCATAGTGGTAGCTCGACGGCGCGAGCCGCGCGGCCGCGAGCAGGTGAT
>JAIIWC010000083.1 GCA_022745215.1 Collinsella sp.
CGCCGGCGTGTACCCGCTCGATTCGGGTGTTATTGAGCTCGATGGCACCGACATCTCGCGTCTGAGCGAATCACAGCGCGCCAAGTACCTGGGCCGTGTGTTCCAGGACCCCATGCGCGGCACCGCTGCCGACATGCAAATTGCCGAAAACCTGGCCCTCGCCAAGCGCCGCGGCCAGCGTCGCGGTCTTTCGTGGGGCGTCACCAAGGCCGAGAAGGACGAGTACGTTGAACTGCTCAAGCGTCTGGACCTTGGTCTGGACACGCGCCTCAACGCCAAGGTCGGCCTGCTCTCGGGCGGCCAGCGCCAGGCACTCACCCTGCTGATGGCCACGCTCACCAAGCCGCGTCTGCTGCTGCTCGACGAGCACACGGCGGCCCTCGACCCCAAGACGGCCTCTAAGGTGCTCAACCTGACCGAGGAGATCGTCGACGAGAACCGCCTGACCACGCTCATGGTCACGCACAACATGAACGACGCCATCCGTCTGGGTAACCGTCTGATCATGATGCACGAGGGCCACGTGATCTACGACGTGGCCGGCGACGAGAAGAAGTCGCTCACCGTGGCCGACCTGCTTCAGAAGTTTGAGGAGGTCTCGGGCGGCGAGCTCGCCAACGACCGCATGCTACTAAGCTAACGACTTAGAAAACCACCACAAAGGGGACAGGCACCTTTGTGGTGGTTTTTGTTAAGGACTAAGGAGACTGCCATGAAAAGATTCGTCCCCCGCCTTGCGTTAACCGTCTCGTTGTTTGCCGGCGCGCTCGCAGGCATCCCAAGCCTCGCTTTCGCGGGGAACCTGCCCGCCGCTATTGACGGCACCGTGACCGTCATGCACACCAACGACATCCACGGCAGCTACAAGTACAGCTACAACGAAAGCAAGGGCACCGGCACCGTCGGCTTTGACGGACTGGCGGTTCTCTATAGCGCCCAGGGCAACGCCCCCGATCTTTTGCTCGATGCGGGCGACACCTTCCACGGACAGTCCTTCGCCACCATGAGCGAGGGCAAGAGCATCGCCGAGCTCATGGACACCTTCTACGCCGACGGCTACGACGCGACCACGCCAGGCAACCACGACTGGAGCTATGGCGCGGACAAGCTTCGCACCATGACCGGCTCCAGCACCACCAGCACGCCCTTCGCCATGCTTTGCGCGAATGCAACGTCCTCGAACGGCGTATGGAGCTCGAGCATCACGAAGACGCTCAACCGCACCTGGGAGGACAGTGAAAGTCACTCAACGTTCGCCTACCAGATCAAGGTCGGCGTTGTAGGAGCCATGGATGAATCGCTTGGCTCCTCGCTGCGTGCAGACCTAGTCGCGGGCACCAACTTCTCGAGTGCCGCGAACGCCATCAATGCCGAGGCAGAGCAGCTGCGCAAGGAGGGCTGCGATGTTGTTGTTTGTATCGCGCACACGCTCGACGCCAAGACCTTTGCCACGCGGCTCCGTGGCGTCGATGCCCTTATCGCAGGCCACGAGCACATCAACCTTAACGAGAAGGTGACGGGAGCCGACGGCAAGACAATCCACGTTGTCGAGGCGGGCAGCGCCTTTGCCGAGGTTGGCCTGCTTTCCGTCCCCTACGAGTACGACACCAAGGGCACCGAAAGCACCGACGATGACACGGTGGCGGTATACGCAGGCAAAAGCGACGAGAAGCTCTATACCGCCAAGGATGTAAACGTTCTTTTGACCGATCCCAACAAGGGCTCCACCTATCAGAGCGTCCTTGATGAGGTCCACAACAACAAGATCAAGCCGCTCGACGATGCCTTTAGCGCCGCATCGAGCGAGGTGCTCGGCACGAGCTCTACCAATTATTTCTACGGCGAGAACGCATCTGGCACGCACGGCTGGGAGATGGTGCGCACCACCGATTTCCGCCCCAGCAAGGAGGGCGACACCACCAAGGCCCAGACCATCGGACATGTGATCTGCGGCTCCTATCTTGACCTGACGGGCGCGGACCTTGCCATCGAAAACGCGGGCGGCATCCGCGGCGGCATCGCGGCGGGCGATGTGACTGCCGGCAATGTCATCGCTATCTCGCCCTACGGCAACACCGTGGAGACCTGGACCATGACCGGTGCGGACTTCCTGGCAGCGCTCGAGCACTCGCTGCAGATCAGCGACGAGTGCAATCACAGCTACGAGCTTCAGCAAGCCTACGTAGCGGCCGGCCACACCGAGCAGGAGGCGCAAGACAAGTACAAGTGGCGCGACGACTCCGGCAGCGTCCTTTCCTTCGGCGGAATCAACGTGACAATCGATTGGACGCAGCCCGAAGGCAAGCGCATCGTGAGCGCCACGCTCACCAAGGATGGCAGCACGCTCGACCCCGCCAAGACCTACACCGTCGCCACCAACAACTACATCATCACCAACACGACCGACTTCCCCACCTTCGCAAACGCCACCAAGCACACCGAGTGGGGTACCTGCGAGTCAGCGCTAAGGGCGCTAATTGGACAGAACGGCTGGGAGAGCAAGATGGCCTCGCTCGCGGGCACCATCAGCTTTGGCTCCGCTGCCGTGGACCCCACGCCCACACCGGCCCCGACGCCTGAGCCCTCGCCTAAGACGGACGCGACGACCACGAAGGTCATCACCAAGAAGACGACCGGCAAGCTCGCCGCAACGGGAGACCGCACGCTAGCCGTGATCGGCGCATGCCTCATCGGCGGCATCGTCATCATCATGCTCGGCATTATCTGGAAGCGTCGACGCTAAGTTACACCGCCGGTCCTTGCAGCCCCGCCGCGTAAACCTTATATCGAGCACAGAAGCCCGTCCGAATTTGATCGGACGGGCTTCTTGGTGGGTATCATGGTTGGATGATCATGAGGAGGTTTCCCTACATGGAATTGTTTGAGCCAATTCTTCATTTCTTTGCACAACGATGGGTCCACAACATCATCTGGGCCGGTATCTTGGCCATCGGCACCGCCGTTGCCGCCAAAGTCGCGTCCAAGACCCTGCACCACCTGCTTAACCGCGACGATAACCCGCTCCCAGCATCGAGCATCTTCATCAACATCGCGCGCGCCGTCATCTGGATGATCGGCGGCAGCTTTATCCTCGACAACTGTTTTGGCATCAACGCAAACGCCCTCGTCGCCGCTCTTGGCGTCGGCGGCATCGCCATCTCGCTCGGCTTTCAGGACACGCTGTCGAACCTTATCGGCGGTATGCAGGTGACCTTTATGGGCATTATCAAACCCGGCGACAATATCGAGGTCGGCGGCGTGTCGGGCGTGGTCCAAGATATCACCTGGCGTCACACGACCATCGAGGACGCCTGCGGGCAGACCATCATTGTGCCCAACTCCAACATCTCCAAGAACACGCTCGTGCATCTGATGCCCTTTGGGCGCGTGGCCGTGCCCGTTGCCGTAAAGGACACGTCTAAGTGGGCTTCCCTTGACGCGCTGGCAGACGAGCTCACGAGCGCAACCAAAACGGCCGTCTCGCCCATCTCTGGCTTTGACAAGGAGCCGTACGTGCTCTTTAGCGAGATCGGCGACTTTGGCATTAAAGGCAAAATCATCTTTATCGTCAGCGACGATAGCACCACTTTTACGGCAGCCGACGCCTGCATTCGTGCCATCGCCCCCATCATCGCCTAAACCACCACAAAGGGGACAGTGAACTGCCTCCCATTTCTTGGACATCGGGAAATGGGAGGTTTTCCATGAGTATAGACCTCAGGGTGAAGCACGACCTGGAGTCCAGGAGGCGGGCCGTCGAGCTCTTCGACGCCGGCGTCGGCTGCAAGCCGGCGGCCGAGGCCCTGTCCGTCCCCCGCGAGACCGTGAGAGAATGGCAGTGGGTATACCGGGCGTTCGGAAGCGAGGCGCTGCTGTCCATGGGCGGGAAACAATCCAGGTACACATTCGAGCAGAGGGTCGCCGCGGCGTCGGCCGTGGTCGACGGCGGGATGGCGAAGACCGACGCCATGGCCGAGTTCGGGATCAGGTCGAAGTCCCCGCTGGAGCGCTGGTGCAGGCTCTACCGCGAGGGCGGCGCCGAGGCGCTGCGGCCCCGCCCGAAGGGCAGGCCGAGGGGGTCGAGGTCGAAACCCCGCACCCGCACCCGCGAGCAGGAGCTCGAGGAGCGCTGCCGCAGGCTCGAGGCCGAGGTCGCCTACCTAAAAAAATTGCGCGCCCTGGTCGAGCGGGACGGGCTCTGACCAGGGCGGCGGCCGAGGCGGTGAGGGCGCTGAGGGCGGAGGGGCACTCCCTGCGCCACCTGCTGGAGTGCTCGGGGCTCAGGAGGTCGACCTACTACTACGCGCTGGCGCACCCGCGGAGGCCGACCAGGCCCGAGCTGCGCGACGCCGCGGCCGAGATATTCTCGCGCACCGCCAACGGCTGCGGGCACCGGCAGATAGCCATGTGCCTGCGCGCCGAGCTGGGCGCGGTCGTGGCCGACAAGACCGTGCTCAAGATGATGCGCGAGATGGGCATCCGGTGCGGGATACGCCGCCGGGGCTCCCGCCGCCGGTACAGCTCCTACAGGGGGCTCGTGGGGAGCACGTTCGAGAACGTCATCGCGAGGGACTTCGGCGCCGAGGGGCCATGGCAGAAGCTCGGCACCGACGTCACCGAGTTCAAGGTCGCCGGCGCCAAGGCCTACTGGGCCCCGGTGCTCGACTTCTGCACGAAGGAGATCGTGGCGAGCGACATATCGACCTCGCCGGACCTCGCCCAGCAGCACAGGATGCTCGACCGGCTCCTCGAGGCCCTGCCCGACGGGGCGGCACCGACCATGCACTCGGACATGGGCTGGCAGTACCAGCACGAGTCCTACACCTCCAGGCTGGAGGGGGCGGGCATCACCCAGAGCATGTCGCGCAAGGGGAACTGCGTCGACAACGCCGCCACCGAGCAGCTCTTCGGCCACGTGAAGGACGAGTTCTACCGCGGCAGGGAGTGGGGCAGCTTCGAGGACTTCAAGCGCGACCTGGAGGGGTACATAGTCCATTGGAACACGCGGCGCAGGCAGGTAAGATTGAAGGGCCTGACGCCGGAGGAGTTCCGGAACCGGGCCCTTGCGGCGTAGTCGCTATTTATTCAGTCCAAGTTTCGGGGTGCAGTTCAC
>JAIIWC010000084.1 GCA_022745215.1 Collinsella sp.
GTTCCGGTTATTCTGCCGTTCGTGTCCTCAACAAGGTCTATAAGCTCGTGGCGGGGGAGCAGGCGAATGCCGAGAGACTCGATCTGGGCCGTACACGCGTCCTCAAGGGGTTTGCGGGTAAGGCCGCGCCACATGCGCGTCTTGTGGTCAAAGCAGGGGATAAACTGCTTTTGCTGAGCGCTCTCAGCGCTTTGCGGACGCTGGAGCTCAACGCCCAAGTCTTGCTCGAGCCATTCAATTGCCTGGGGAATGCCGTGGACAAACGTCTGGACAAGCTGGGGGTCGGCGACGCCGCCACCAACGGTCTGGATGGTATCGATGAGGTCTTGTTCGTCGTCTTCGTTAACGGGTCCGATAAGCCCCAGCCCCCAGGTTCCGGGGAAGAAGCTCGATCCACTCATAGTCTTGCCGGCGCTTGCCACAGTGACGGTTGCACCCGTGCGTGCCGCTTCGATGGCGGCACAAAGGCCCGCAATGCCAGATCCAATTACCAGTACATCAGTCGATTCCATCGGATTCCTTTCTCGTCCGGCGCATTGTCGCACGGGTGATCGGTAATGGGGCCGCAAAGACTCGGCAAATCGGTAAAGGGCACATATGACAGGTGGGCGTCATGGACGCTCTGACGTTTCATCTCGTCACATCTCGTATTTCGCCCCAACTGATATATCGGCATTCGCTACCCTGCGATAGCGTAAACAAAAAGAGCCGCTACCCCGAAAGGTAGCGGCTCCAAAGCTCAACTATTTGAGCATCGCGCGGGCGCGATTAGGCCTTGAGGGCCTCCTCGACGGCGACAGCGCAGGCGACGGTGGCACCGACCATGGGGTTGTTGCCCATGCCGATGAGACCCATCATGTCAACGTGCGCAGGCACGGAGGAAGAACCGGCGAACTGGGCGTCGGAGTGCATGCGGCCCATGGTGTCGGTCATGCCGTAAGAGGCAGGGCCGGCGCCCATGTTGTCCGGGTGCAGGGTACGGCCAGTGCCGCCACCAGAAGCGACGGAGAAGTACTTCTTGCCAGCCTCGATGCGCTCCTTCTTGTAGGTGCCAGCGACGGGGTGCTGGAAGCGCGTGGGGTTGGTGGAGTTACCGGTGATCGAGATGTCGACGTTCTCGTGCCACATGATGGCAACGCCCTCGCGGACGTCGTCGGAGCCGTAGCAGTTAACGGCAGCGCGGGGACCATCGGAGTAGGGGATGGTCTCGACGACCTTGAGCTCGCCCGTGTAGTAGTCGAACTGGGTCTTCACGTAGGTGAAGCCGTTGATGCGGGCGATGATCTGAGCAGCGTCCTTGCCCAGACCGTTGAGGATAACGCGCAGCGGCTTCTTGCGAGCCTTGTTGGCGTTCAGAGCCAGGCCGATAGCGCCCTCGGCGGCAGCGAAGGACTCGTGGCCGGCCAGGAAGGCGAAGCACTCGGTGTCGTCGGAGAGCAGCATAGCGCCCAGGTTGCCGTGGCCCAGACCGACCTTGCGGTCCTCGGCGACGGAGCCGGGAACGGTGAAGGCCTGGATGCCCTCGCCGATGATGGCGGCAGCCTCAGAAGCGGACTTAGCGCCACGCTTGACAGCGAGAGCGCAACCGAGGGTGTAGGCCCACTCGGCGTTCTGGAAGGCGATGGACTGGGTGTTGTTGACGATCTCACGCGGGTTGAAGCCCTTGTCGGTGCAGATCTGCAGAGCTTCCTCGAGGGAGGCGATGCCGTTGTCGGCGAGGCACTTGTTGATCTTGTCAGCGCGGCGCTCGTAACCTTCGAACGTAACAGTCATAGTTATTTCCCTCCCTTTCTACTCGTGAACCGGGAACACGCTGGCGACGGAGTGAGTCTCCTCGTCGGTGCGCGGGTCGATGTACTTGGCAGCGTTCTCCCACTGACCATAGTGGCCCATAGCGCCAGCGATGGCCTCCTCGGGGGTCTTGCCGGCCTTGACGGCGTCGGTGAACTTGCCGAGGTTCAGGAACTCGAAAGCGATGATCTCGTTCTTGTCGTTGAGAGCCATGCGGGTGACGTAGCCCTGAGCGAGCTCGAGGTAACGAGCGCCCTTGGCCTTGGTGCCGAACATGGTGCCGACCTGAGAGCGAAGGCCCTTGCCGAGGTCGTCGAGGGAGGCGCCCACGGGCAGGCCGCCCTCGGAGAACGCGGTCTGGCTGCGGCCGTAAACGATCTGCAGGAAGATCTCGCGCATAGCAACGTTGATGGCGTCGCAGACGAGGTCGGTGTTGAGGGCCTCGAGGATGGTCTTACCGGGAAGGATCTCGGAAGCCATGGCGGCAGAGTGGGTCATGCCCGAGCAGCCGATGGTCTCAACGAGGGCCTCCTCGATGATGCCGTCCTTGACGTTCAGCGTGAGCTTGCAGGCGCCCTGCTGAGGTGCGCACCAACCCACACCGTGCGTAAGGCCGGAGATGTCGGAAATCTCCTTAGCCTGGACCCACTTGCCCTCCTCGGGGATGGGTGCGGGGCCGTGGTATGCACCCTTGGCAACGGGGCACATGTTCTCCACTTCCTGTGAGTACTGCATGCCTCTCCTCTCTATCGTGTTGGCGTCCCGTCTGGGGGTCGTGGCTGGCGATTGCCGGGCGACCCTTCGAAAGGGACATGACATGCAGCCCCTATAATACCGCGAAATGCACGGAATATTCGGCGAACGGCTCAGTTTTCGTAGCGAGAAGTCCGGAAGTTTTAATTGAAGCGGTTTAACTCTATATTCTGTGGTCGCGAACCTCCGTAGAGGGGGTCCGTCTTGGGCAAGCTTTTGGTCAGCTTTTGTAAGCGTTGCAGGGGTTGACCTGTTGCAACGGTGCCGTTCGCCGCCCGTTTACTGCCTTTGGCCGCGCGAGTGTATTGTTTTGCGTGAATGTTTTGATGGCACGCTTCAATCGTGCTGTATTGGATGGCAATCAGATTCCGGCGAAGGGAGCGCCATGCAGCGCGTTTGGAGAACGGTTACCGGCTTTTACCATGTCTGCGCCCGCGGTGTGGGCAAGCAGCTCATCTTTGAGGGCGATGAAGACCGGTGGGAGTTTTTGGAGCTGATGCGCGAGTGCTGCCGCGAGGCGGGCGTGACGGTTATCGCCTGGTGCCTTATGGGCAATCACGTGCATCTGGTGCTTGCAGATTACGAGGACGCGATGAGCGCGGCGATGCACCGGCTGCTTTTGACGTACGCGCGGCGGTTCAATAAACGCACGGGGCGCACGGGTCATCTGTTCCAGAACCGTTTTGACCGGCGTTCGCTCGATACCGACCGCTATCTAATGGCTGCCATTCGCTATGTTCACGCTAATCCGCAGGAGGCGGGTATCGCCCTGATCGAGCGTTATCCCTGGAGCAGCTTTGCCGAGTATCTGCGAGCGTATGACAACGATGCGACGAGGGGATTTTCGGACCCTTCTTGTGTGCTTGAGCTCTTTGAGTCTGCCAAGGGGTTTCTGGATTATTCTCTGTCGATGCCCGATGGTTCCGTTCCGGTGATTCACGATATGGATGAGACGGAGTGGGAGCGGCGTGCGTTTGCCGACAAGATGGCGAAGCGCCTGGGCGTTCCGCTCAATGAGCTCAAGACCGTAGCACCCGCGCGGCGAGACGGAATCATTTTCGCCCTGCACGATGGCGGCTACACGGTGCGCGAGATTGAACGGTATACGGGAATCAGCAAGAGCACCGTCTCTCGTATCGTGCGCGCTTATGCGCGGGTGAAGGCTCAGACTGAGGGCTCGGAATAGAAAATGGCCGAACCACTCTTGTCAAGCGATTCGGCCAACAAAATTCTTAAGATTTGGGACAAATACTACTGATTATTTTGTCCCGTGAGCATGCCGTCGAGGGTGCGCCAGGCGAGCTCGGCGCACTTGACGCGGGCGGGCATGTGTGAGATGTCCTGGAGCTGGGCGGCTTCGTCCAGGTCTTCCAGGTCTTCCTCGGAGAGCTGCTCGCCGCGGATCATGGCGAGGAAGAGCTCCGCCAGGCGGCGAGCCTCCTCGACCGTCTCACCGGTGATGAGGTCGGCCATGATGTCGGCGCTTGCCTGGCTGATGGCGCAGCCGTGGCCGGTAAAGGAGGCCTCCTCGATCACGTTGTTCTCGACGCGCAGCTGCAAGGTGAGCTCGTCGCCGCAGCTGGGGTTGATGCCGTCGTGCTCGTGCGTGGGAGCATCCATCTCGTACTTATAGTCGGGGTGCGAGTTGTGCTCCATAAATGTGGTGGAGGTGTACAGATTACCCATTGAACGTGCTCCAAACGTGATGCAGACCGGCGATGAACTTGTCGATGTCGGCCTTGTCGTTGTAGAAGGCTACGCTGGCGCGGCAGCAGGCAAGGTTCTCGACGCCCAGCCAGGTGAGCAGCGGCTGCGCGCAGTGGTGACCGGCGCGGATGCAGACGCCGTCCATGTCCATGATGCTCGCGACGTCGTGCGGGTGGATGCCCTTGACGTTAAAGCTCACGACGCCGTGGTGGTTGTCCCAATAGATGGAGCCGATGATCTGGACAAAGTCGAGCTGCATGAGCTCGCCCATCAGGTAGTGGACGAGTGCCTGCTCGCGTGCCTGGATGTTCTCGTAACCCACCGTGTTGACCAGGTAATCGAGTGCGGCGCCTGTGGCGAAGATGCCGGCGGCGTCCTGCGTGCCGGCCTCGAATTTCTCGGGGACGGGCGCCCAGACGGCGTCCTGCTCGGTGACCGAATCGATCATCTCGCCGCCGGTAAGCATGGGCGGCATGGCGTTGAGCAGGTCCATCTTGCCCCACAGCACGCCGATGCCCATGGGGCCCATGGCCTTGTGTGCGCTAAAGGCAAAGAAGTCGGCGCCCAGATCGGCCACATCGACCGGCATGTGCGGCAGCGACTGCGCGCCGTCGACGACCAGATAGCCGCCGTACTTGTGCACGAGCTTGCCGAGATTCTTGACCGGGTTCTCGACGCCCAGAACGTTAGAGACCTGACCCACGGCCAAGATCTTGGTCTTGGGGCCCACCTTGGACAGAACCTCCTCGGTGGTGAGCTGGCCGGTCTTGGTGGGGTAGAGGTAGACGAGCTTGGCGCCGGTCTCGCGGCAGACCTGCTGCCACGGGATCAGGTTGGAGTGGTGCTCCATGATGGTGATG